>JBDUDE010000857.1:0-3351 GCA_040003105.1 Mucilaginibacter sp.
ACCGCCGGGCGTATGCCGTCAAAACATGTTATACATACCGTTGGCCCGGTTTGGAACGACGGCAAATATCACGAAGATGAAAAGCTGGCCAACTGTTATAAAAACTCGCTGCAATTAGCTGTCGATAATAATTGTAAAACTATTGCCTTCCCAAACATCAGCACCGGTGTGTATCGATTCCCGAAAGATGCGGCAACGAAAATTGCTGTTGATACGGTTAAATACTTTCTGTCGGGCACCGACAAAATTGAAAAGGTGATTTTTGTTTGTTTTGACGATGAAAATTACGGCCTCTATGAAAAGTTCCTGAAATAATCCACCTAAGTTGTTTTGCTGAAAAAAATAGCTTGTCAAAGCTATCAGTTACTAAATAAAAAAGCCCTGCCGGTTGGCAAGGCTTCATAATACCAGGTTGTTAATGTTATTTATCAGTGCTGCGTTTTAAAGTAGCGTGCATTTTAAAACCCTGGTAATCAACGTCCATTCCTACTGAATCGGCTTCGGGATAAAATTTGCAGGTGTTTTTTACGTCTACACCGTTTACATCAATATTAAACGAAAAGTCGTTGCCGGTAATTTTACCATTAGTAATATCAACCGCCGTGCCTGACTGTCCGGTACTGCTGCCGGTAAGCTTGTCGCCATCAACCTTAAATGTATAATTCAACGGGTAATCGTTGCCATCGGGTGCGTGCAAACTGCCGGTCCATTTGCCGCTTAGCTCAGCAACAAATGCAAAACAAACCATTATCCAGCAAACTAATGCTACGGTTGTAAAAATCTTTTTTTTCATGAAGTTTGGGTTTTAATGGTGGTAATTACTTTGCTTTTTTAACGATAAAGTGCGCTTTTTGGCCGCCAAAGTCGATGTCCATCGCTAGCGAATCGGCATAAATTTTACCGGTATGCGGGTAGTCGGTGCCTGATACATTCACTTTAAACGAAAAAGCGTCGCCGCTAACTTTGCCATCATCAATAGTTACTGATCCTTGTGGAGAATCGGCAGTTCCTGTCAATTTTTCACCATCAACTTTAAAGTTGTAGGTAACCGCAATGTCCGAGCCGTCAGGTGCAACAATCGTACCTGCCCATTTTCCCGTGATGTCTGCTATAATAGCGAAGCAAACCATAAAACAGCATAGTAATGCCGTAGTTGTAAAGAATTTTTTCATGTCAGTTTGGTTTTTTGTAAGATGCGTTTGGCGATATAAATGTTACAATAAAGATATAATTAATAACGCTAATAGCGCCTTAACTATATTTCAATAAAATTAAAGTTTTTGATAATAAAGCGGCGCGGATGAAGGAAATATTTTTTGCAGGAATGAATGCGCTGAACGGAAAACGCTTCAAAAGGCGCCAAATATTACATCCAGTTAACTTACTGCTTGTTAACTTGCGCTATCAATAATTATAAACCACCATTACAATGGAAAACTACTTTGCCGAACTTTACGAACGCGACCTGCTGAAACTGCACGACGAAATTAAAAACTTTAAAGACGATTATAACCTGTGGCGCACAATGGATGGGGTAAGTAATTCTGCGGGAACGCTGGTGCTGCATTTAACGGGCAACCTTAACTTTTGCATCGGCACAACGCTGGGCAATACCGGCTATGTGCGTAACCGCGAGCTTGAATTTTCGGCAAAGGATGTGCCGCGCGGCGAACTTATTGCAGGTATTGACGGGGCTATTGAAATAATAAAAACCATCCTCCCCGGCCTTACCCAACAACAACTGGAGGCAATTTATCCGCTTGAATTTTTCGGCCAAAAAAGTACAGCATGGTACCTTACCACTCTTTACGGGCACTTAACTTATCATTTAGGGCAGATAAATTATTTGAGAAGGGTACTGGAAGGCTGAGGATTTAGAAAAAGGTAGTTGGCATTGATTGACGTTTTACTCTCAGCAAAATCAACGTCATCATAAAAATCAACGGTTCTGCTTCAATAATCCCTTTACCCAATACCCCTTCCACAACCAAAAGCCCGAAATAATGATAACAGGAAAAAACACCCACCTAACCGCCAGTGCGGCATAATGCAGCTGTGCAACCGGGCCGTAAATGTAACCGATAATGGGGATGCTTAGAATGATGTGCACCCAGCGTATTACTTTACGTTCGGTTGATGCTTTCATTGGTTGGTGATTTAATACTCCAGTTCGCGGCAATGGTAGCCTGCGGTTTGCAGTAGCGACTCGATGTAGCGGGGCGATACATCGTGTGCCTCTATACGCAGGATGTTGTCGCAATCTTCCAAATCAAAATTCCAGCCGGTAATGGCCGGAACCGAGGTTAATAAAGGTTTTACTTCAATAACATGTTCGGGTTTTTCAACGCTTGTTGTGAATATCAGGATGTCCATGGTGAAGTCTTTAGTCTAAAGTCGGCAGTCTTAAGTCAGAAAATGCGCACCGCCGGTATTGTGTTAATCAATTCTTGTTTATTGGTAATGACTATTGGCAACCGAAATATTGGACAATTACAGGCCGGTTTATTTTTAGAAGATAGTCTTCAGCCAACTTAGGGCTAAAGACTATCGACTCCGGACTCAAGACTTTTATTCCGCTGCCGGCTTTTCTTCCGCTTTTGCCTCCTGCCAGTATTTGGCGTAGGGGTGGTCGCCGTGACGGCCCCAGTGGCCACGACCGCAGTTTTCCATGCGGGCCTTAAACTTTTCGCGTTCTTCGGGCGTCATGTTGTTAAACTTTTCTTCCATACGGTGGCGCATCCAGTTGCCACGACCGGGGCCGCCGCCTTTGCCAAAACCGAATAGTATTTTGCATAAAACAAATATGCCCATGGCCTGCCAAAAGGTTATTACGCCTACGTGTAATATGCCTGGCAGTAAGTTGTTCCATAAAGTCATCACCACAAAGCTGATGAGCGTGAGGCAGGCTGCAACCCCAAATGGAATAAATATAAAACGCCTTCTATAAAAAAATGATTTCATGTTCGTAATCGTTAAATGTTTTTAATATTGTGTAATTTCCTCGTACAATTGTTTTAACCGTTTGCGCAGGTGCACCACCGCATACCGCTTGCGCGATACCAGCGTTTGCACATTAATGCCTGTATTTTCGGCAATTTCGCTAAAGGGGATATCGTCCAGCTCGTGCCACATAAATACCTCGCGTTGTTCGGGGGGCAATTCATCAAGCGCCATAAACAGCTGCTCCCAAAAAAGGTTACGCAGGTATTCTGTTTCGGGCGTGCTGGTTTCCGTCATCAGGATGGCTTTAAAGTCCGGCGCATCATCGTCATCATCATCGCGGCTAAGCAGCATATCGTCAACCAGGGTTTCCCTGTGCTTTTTGTGCTTGTCCACTATTTTATTACGGGC
>JBDUDE010000566.1:0-11299 GCA_040003105.1 Mucilaginibacter sp.
AGTATCCGGCTATATAAATATTGTTGACGGCATCGGTTTTTACCTGGTAATTAAATATACCTGCGCCGGTTGTTTTGAGGTCTTTAGCAAAAATAAAGTTGCCATTAGCAGTATACTTGGCAACAAAGTTATCTTGCCCGGCCGCATTTAAAGTGGTAGCCCCGTTAAACGTAAGATTTGACGAAAAGGACCCGGTTAGCACTATATCGTTATTGGCGTCTATACTAAGCTCAGTTTGGTTGCTTGCAAGGTTGCCGCCAAGGTAATTTATCCAAATTAATTTACCGGCAGCCGTGTATTTAGCCAAAAATGGCATGTTTGCACCATTGCTTGTCGAGTTTTTATGTGCACCCAGGGGGTCGAAATCAACTTGACCTGTGTATGACCCTGAAATTAAAATATTCCCGTTGCTATCAGTCCCGTTGCCGAAAACTTCCGTGTCGCCGCTGGCGCTGCCAAGGTTAATATCCCAAATTAAATTGCCCGAAGCATCGTATTTCGCTATCAGCCCATCGAACCCGCCACTTGCAGTAAGCGTATTGCCACCAACTGTAATGGTCGACTGAAATATCGCGGTAGCTATAATATTGCCCTGGACATCCGCATTTACCTGTTCGCCGCGGTCAATATCGGAGCCGCCAATTGATTTGGCCCATAGCACCCCGCCATTTGTATTTAAATGGATAATAAAAATATCGTCGGCGCTCACAGTTTGCAGGGTGGTTGCACCTACCGGTTTTAATTCCCGCGAAGTTGAGGCATCGTCGGCGCTCACAGTTTGCAGGGTGGTTGCACCTACAACAAGGTCTGAAGATTGAAACTGCCCTATTAAGGTTGGATTGCCATTAGAGTCGATACCCATGCTATTCACCTGGTCGAGCAAACCACCGCCAAAGGACTCTGCCCAAATAAGCGTGCCGTCGGGCTTATACTTGGCCATATAAATATCGTACCCGCCTTTCGATGTCAAATTTTTCACCCCGGCAGCCGAAGGGTCAAAATCAACCGTGCCGGCAAAATAGCCGCCCACATAAACGTTGCTTTGTTTATCAACCACCATGCCGGTTGCTTTGCTATCACCCGAACCGCCAAAGTGATCAACCCACTTTGGTATGGGCAGTTGACAATACCCGACGAAGGGTAAAAGAAGTAAGAATAAAAAAGAAAATTTGCGTAAAGGTTTAATCATATTTAAGTATTTCAAATATATTAATTTAAAATTTATAAAGATGATTTTTTACATCGGACAATACTTTTTTAAATCAAATGCATTATCATTTTAAACTCTGTAAAGATTGTTGTTAATTTGGCGTTATGTTTAATTTTAAGAAAGCGCTGTCAAAGGTTTTACCTGTAAATTATTTTAAATCGTTGACATCCTACTCGCAGGAAGGTGAGGACATGGTGCTTCAATCCTTTTATGAAGGACGTAAAAAATACAAAGGTTTCTATATAGATGTGGGCGCCCACCATCCCTACAGGTTTTCAAACACCCTGTTTTTTTATAAAAGAGGATGGCGCGGGATAAACATCGAGCCAACCCCAAATGCTGTAAAGGCATTCAATATTTTCAGGCGAAGGGATATTAATTTAAATATCGGTATCAGCAGCAAGCGCGATAAATTGCTGTTTTATTGTTTTAACGAACCTGCGCTAAATGGGTTTTCAAAGGAGCTTTCAGAAGAAAGAGATAGCACCTCGGCAAAGTACAAAATCATTAAACAAATTGAAATTGATACACTGCCTCTTGCTGATGTACTTGACAAGTATTTGCCTGCAGAACAAAAAATAGATTTTTTGACGATTGACGTGGAGGGTTTTGATTTACAGGTTTTGCAATCAAATAACTGGCAGAAATACAAGCCCTCGTTTATCCTGGTAGAGGACAGGATTGATTTTAATAATCTTACCGATTCCGAAGTTTATCAATACTTAGAAAAACAAGGTTACCAGTTGGTTGCAAAAACGCTGAGAACCTTGTTTTTCAAGCATAATAATGCTTAGTGTTTTTTATAGCGCTGCACGTATTTAACGCTAAGCGATACATCCTTCCTCGATATCACCAAGGAGTCAACTGTTATTTTGTCTATTGCAAAAGTTCGCGCATCCGAAGTAGTTTTATCCAGCGCTAATTCGCAGTTAGAATTAATCTCCCAGCCACCGTTCAAGGTAACACCGTTACTGGGCCTGTTATACGTATGATCCGGATTGAACAAAATATAGCCGGCGGGATATTGAAAAGAACTTCCCGTAACAGTGCCACTGCTATTCAAAGTTTGTGTTTCGATAGAAACATTATCCCACCTGTATTCAATAGTGGCGTCTTTAGTGCAAGAACTTGTTTTTTCCGACTTTTTGGAACATGACGAGATCGCAGCGATAGTTAAAATAACAAAGCTCAGATAAATTATTTTTTTTATTATCATTTCGTATAATATTACGGTAGGCAAATCTAACTATTTCCTTAGTGCTTTTTTAATCGGCGATAAAAAAAATAAAGACTTAAGCATCATTACCCCCTGGCTGCTCACTTTAGGAATAAATATAACAAACATTGTTGAACTTGCATAGGCAATAAGCGTAGCAATTGCAGCGCCCATCATTCCCATTTTTGGTATCAGGATGAGGTTTAAAACGATGTTTACTATAGCGCCAAATGCTGAACGAATAAAGGTTAACTTGCTATGGTTTTCGGCTATTAAATACTGCCCATTTGCTGCCCCTAAAAATACAAACACTCCCGACCAAATGTGTACCGATAATACGGGGGCCGAGTAATAATATTCGGGTTTGAAAGGCAATATATGATAGATAAGCGGCGAGGTAAATGTTACTATAATAGCTATTGGTAAACTTATGTAAACCATTAGGTCGTAAAGGTCTTGAATACGTTTTTTGTAACGTTCAGGATCGTCGCGTTTGGCATTAAGAATAGCCGGGAACAGCGTAGTAACGATAACTGAAGGAATAAAATTCCATACTTCGCTTAAATTTGCAACGGTGGCATAAGCTCCCGCTTCTTTTGCGCCTGAGATGTTTTGCACCATCAGCAGGTCTATCCTCATATATAAAGCAACCATTACTCCCGAAATGATAAGCGGCCATGAATATTTCAGTAGCTTTTTGGACAATTCGAAATTGAACGACCAATTATAAATGCTGCGTTGCTTACGATGGTAAGTAAAATAATACCCGATTGAAAGTAAAAAAAAGTCGAACGTATAAGCGTAAACAAACCAGATAAGAGGCATTTTAAAATATATAAGCAGCAGCTTAACCATGGCAGATACCAGGTTGCCTGCTATCTGCACCTGCATAATATACTTGGATTGTACCTGGCTTTGAAAATAAGAATCGATAACATTAAAGGCCTGTATAATGCCGATAACAGATAGGATAAGTACAAAATTATAAGGTGTAGCTTTTGCAGGATAAACCAGGTAGGCGATGTAGATAAGCGGAATGCATAAAAAGCCCGCAATTACTTTCATCCAAAAGGATGTGCCCAGTATCTGGTCCCTGTTTTCCGGGAACTGGTGCAGCTCTTTAACGATAAACTGATCGAGGCCGAGTGTGGCTATGGCCGAAAAGAAATAAATGTAAACCGTTCCACCGGTCAAAATGCCATTGTTTTCGCGATGCAGGTAGTTGGCTACCGCTATCCCTACAATCATTTTTATCGCCAGGCTGCCTATGCGGCCCACAAACATCATCCCTGTATTTTTAAAATACTTTTCGAGTGCCTGCTGGTCAAAACCTGGAATATTGGGGATACGCATATCTAAATCAGAATCGGCAGCCAAGATACAAGAATCAAGACAGAAGACGTAAACACCTTGCAAAAGTTTACTACCTGGCGATAATTGTGACAAGCTATGAGGAGGGCGCCAGCCGTTGTTTATACACGATGTTACTAGTTGCCGCCTGATCGCGCATCGGTTGCCAATGTTTATTTATCATTAACATTTCATTAATAAATCCATTAGGGATTGCGGGGGGGCGTTAATATCCAAATATTTGTAATAGATAAATTACAAACAGGCATGTCGGCAGTGATTAAGGTATTCGCAAGATTTTTACTGTTTATAGCAACACTAATAATTGTGATGCTGCCTGTTTCAAGCGTTATATCGGGCCAGGCGATAAATCATCACCACACACCTGTTAATAAATATAAGCTTGCACATCATCAATATTTAGAACGCGGCGGACACGACTTAAATTGGGACTTTTTTAACAAGCGTCACCTTTCGGCCCCACCGGTGCACTTTAAACTGAAAACTATCGCCGTTATATCGCTGCTGTTTAGTTTATTCGCTGCCAGCTGCATTTTATCTTCTGCAAGCATATCAAGATTTAAATTCTTGCCGGGTAAAACCCGGTTCCCGGTACTTCAAAAGCACGTCGTTTACCAAACCTTCTTAATTTAGCACTTCTCCGGGCTCATGCCCGAAATCCGTTATAATTAACATAATTACTAATTACCGGGCAGCTTTTTTTTGGCGCCTTGTACATCTATTATTATAATGAATTTTGGAGAGGATCTGAACCTGCAGTTAATGCAGGTGAATAAATCATACCAGCAATATTTATTTGGCGCGCTTAACGAAATCGACATTTACCAGCATTACCCTATTATACTGGTCATAAACCGCGCAGGCGGCCGTATAACGCAAAAGGCTATTTGCAATGAGTTGCAGATAGAAAAATCGAATATGGTTGCCATAATAACATTGCTGGTAAATAAAAACTATGTTACCAAAGAGGTAAACTTTAAAGACCGCCGGGGTAAGCTCATCACGCTTACCACTAAGGCAAATTACTTGATTGGAGTATTGGATAGTTTATTTACCGTTTTTGAACAACAGTTATTCGAAGAAATTACCTGGCAGGAAAAGTTCACCTGCCTGCGTGTACTGGCAAAGGTAAATGAAAAACTTAAAACCACAGCCCAACAGAACGTCGGCTTTGATAAACTGGTAAAACAGCTAACATTATTGAATAATAACGACATTTTGGTGTAATGATGCACAATGGTTATGAAACTGAACCATTGGTAACACACTTTGCCGAAACATATAATGGTTTGATAATGGCAAAAAATCGTTACGGGCTTTTGATAGAAATAGCTTTGCATCAAAATATTTTTAGTGAAAAAAGTTATTTATTCTGTTTTGGTGTACCTCGTGTTAGCTGCTGGAAATGTGGCTGTTTTTGCCCAGGGCACCGGTAAAATTGTTGGTAAAGTTATTGACACAAAAACCAGCGAATCATTAATTGGCGCAACCGCTGGTATACAAGGCACCGCAACCGGCACCGCTACTGATGTTGAAGGCCGCTATATATTAGGCGGCATAACTGCGGGTAAATACACTGTAGTAGTAAAGTACATTGGTTACGAAACCAAATCAATATCTGACATTGAGGTAAAGCCCGGGTTTGTTACCCAGCTTGATATTACCCTGCGGCCCTCGGCATCAACGCTTGGAGAAGTAGTGGTAAGGGCCACCTACCGCCAGGAATCAACCGGGGCGTTGTACGCCATTCAAAAAAACAGTGTTTCTATTTCTGACGGGATATCATCAGAGCTGATAAAGAAATCGCCTGACAGGAGCACGAGTGATGTATTAAAGAGAATAAGCGGCACCACCATACAGGACAATAAATTTGTGGTTGTGCGGGGCTTAAGCGACCGTTACAATAGCGCCTCGTTAGATGGCTCGCCATTGCCGAGTACCGAGGCAAACCGGAAAGCTTTTTCGTTTGATATTGTACCATCATCGCTGGTAGATAACATTATCATCAGCAAAACTGCAAGCCCCGATATGCCCGGCGATTTTGCCGGCGGTAATGTGCAGATACTTACCAAAGATATCCCCGATCAGAATTTTGTAACCTTCGGCTTAAGCTATGGTTACAATACCCAAAGTACCTTTAAGGATTTTAAAAGTGGCTACCGCAACACCAGCGATTATTTTGCCTTTGATGACGGCAGCCGGAAATTGTCATCAAAATTCCCTTCAACAAACGCTATTGTAAACAGGCAGTTAACGCCAGCCGGCAACCTGCAGGCCATTAACAGTTTGAATAATGATTTTAATATCTACAAGAGTAAAGCCCTGCCCGCTCAAAACTACCAGCTTACCTTAGGTAAGGTACAGGAGATCGGCAAAAATAAAAACCGTTTTGGTACAACCATTGCATTAACTTATAGAAACACGCAAAGTATTATCCCCGACCTGCAGCAGCAGTTTGACAATTACGACTACCATAATCAGCAATATAAGTTCTCGACCAACGTAGGCGCCTTAGCTAACTTTGCCTATAGCTTTGGTAAAAATAAAATCAGCCTAAAAAACTTATATAACCGTGTACTGGATGACCAGTTTACCTATCGTACGGGCCTGAACACAAGCACATCAACAACCGGCGACAATCATTTTTACGCTTTCGACCTGCTTGAAAAAGCACTGTTTAAAACAACCCTTGACGGGGAGCATGGCCTTGGCTCAAGGAGCTCGAAAATAAAATGGACCTTGAGCTACAGCAATGTATTAAATGACCAGCCCGACCAGCGCAAGGTAAATTACAAGCAAAACGCCCCCGGCGACCCGTATGTTGCCCAAGTTACCGGCCTGCAAAAGGAAAACGCCCGTTTGTTTTCGCACCTCACCGAAAACGTTTATTCGGGTAAAATTGATTACAGCGCGCCGATTAGTTTGTTTAAACAAAGCACTTTTAAATTAGGAGTGTACTCGCAATACCGCGACAGGACATTTAGCGCCCGTTTCCTGGGCCTGGTGCTTAATACCAACGACCCTAATTATGATTCGAATATTATTTTAACGCGCCCTATCGGCAGCTTGTTCAGTCAAAACGTAATTAATACCGGTTTATTTAACCTTGATGAGCTGTCGAACCCGACAGACAGGTACACTGCGACCAGCTTAACCAACTCGGCCTATGCAATGCTTGACAGCAAAATTGGCGAAAACGTGCGGGTTGTGTACGGTTTAAGGGCCGAGAAATTTAACTTAAAGCTGCGCACACAGGAAACGAATGTAAAACAGCCGCGTACCGACCTGGACAACCTGGACCTGCTGCCTTCGGTAAATTTCACCTACAGCTTAACACCGAAAGCGAATTTCAGGGCTTCGTATTACCGCACCATTGCACGGCCCGAATTGCGGGAGGTGGCCCCTTTCCCGTACTACGACTATGAATTGCTGTCGACCGTACAGGGCGAACCATCGTTAAAAAGAACTACGATCGATAACTTCGATATCAGGTATGAGCTGTATCCTTCGGCGGGCCAGGTATTTTCGGTATCGGCTTTCTATAAAAACTTTACCAATGCTATCGAGCCGGTAATTGACGATATAAACTCATCAACCACCATCAGCTATTTTAATTCAAAATCGGCGTATTTATACGGGCTTGAGTTAGAGGCCCGCAAAACGCTTGATTTTATAAACGGCGGTACATTTTTTAAAGCCACAACGGCCTATGCAAATTTCTCCTACAACAAATCGCAGGTCACCAATCCGGAGGACGGCATTACCAGGATAGAGAAATCGCGGCCGCTGGTGGGCCAGTCGCCCTACGTAATAAATGCCGGCTTACAGCACAGCGAATTTAATAACAAACTGTCGTTAAACGTACTTTTTAACCGCTTGGGCAAAAGGATATTTTATGCAGGCGGCGAACGTTTCCCAAGTGTTTACGAAAACCCGCGCAATGTGCTCGACTTCCAGGTGGGCTACAAAGTACTTAAAAGTAAAGGCGAAATTAAATTTAACGGGGCCGATGTACTCAACCAGCCCTATGATTTCACCTATCAGCTTAATGGCAAAACTTATACGCCATCGGGTACGGGGTACATATTCAGGAGGTATACCCCCGGCTCAAATTATTCATTAGCATTTAACTACACAT
The DNA here is from genome assembly GCA_040003105.1 of Mucilaginibacter sp. Classification (GTDB taxonomy): domain Bacteria; phylum Bacteroidota; class Bacteroidia; order Sphingobacteriales; family Sphingobacteriaceae; genus Mucilaginibacter. The sequence continues at coordinate 7,936 of JBDUDE010000566.1, forward strand.
TTTAAATAACTATAAAACTCCATAAACTACAAAACAACACAAAATGAAAAAATCATTATTATTTTTAGCCTTAAGCGCTATTATTTTTGCTACGTCATGTAGTAAAAAAGACAATACTGTCGACCCGCCTGTTAATCCTTCCTCATCAACAGTTGAAGTTAAAGGCGATATTGCAACAAGCACAACCTGGAAAGCTGATAAAATTTATTTGTTAAAGGGCTTTGTTTATGTAACTAACGGTGCGGTACTTACAATTGAACCGGGTACCATTATTAAAGGTGAAAAATCAAGCAAGGGAACGTTGGTTGTGACCCGCGGCGCCAAAGTGATGGCCGTTGGTACTGCCGACAAGCCGATCGTATTTACCTCATCATTTGCTGCAGGCACGCGCGCAGCCGGGGACTGGGGCGGCATTATTCTTTTAGGCAAGGCGCCGGTTAACCAGGGCGACAACGTAGGCATAGAAGGTGGTTTGGACGCTAAAGGCGATGCGGCAAAATACATCCAATATGGCGGTGCTGCTGCTGATGATAATTCAGGAACATTAAAATATGTGCGTATTGAGTACGCAGGTATACCTTTTTCGCCTGATAATGAAATCAACGGCCTTACCATGGGTGGCGTAGGTTCGGGCACCACGCTTGAATATATTGAGGTTTACCGCTCGGGCGACGACTCATACGAGTGGTTTGGCGGTACAGTAAATGCCAAGCACCTATTAGCAATTGGTGGTTTGGATGACGATTTTGATACCGATTTCGGTTTCTCGGGTAAATTGCAGTTTTGCCTGGGCCAGCGTTACCCTACAATCGCCGACGTGTCTGGCTCAAACGGCTTTGAGTCGGATAATGATGCATCAGGTTCGGATAAAACGCCGCAAACTTCGGCCGTGTTTGCTAACATGACCATGTTAGGGCCCATTGCAACTGCCACATCCGGCAGCATTAACGCTAACTACACACATGCCGCTCAAATTCGTCGTAACTCTGCTTTAAGTGTTTACAACTCGGTTTTTGCCGGATATGTTGAAGGTGTATATATTGATGACTCAAAAGTTGCTACTGCAAAAGCTACCTCAAGTAATTTCTTAGCCGGCCGCTTGGGTTTTGCCAACAACATTATTTACGGAAGCAATAAAAAAGGAACGGAAGTTAAAGGTGAAAACAAAGACTTGTTTGAGGCTACCTTACGTGCTACAAATACATTTAACGCTGCATTATATGCTGACGCGCTTGTAACCGATCCATTCAAATATTCGTCTGACTTTGCAAATGCAGGCACACCCAACTTTACCGTTAAAGCTGGGTCGGTTGCAGAAACCGGCGCTGTATTTGCAGGCGTAGCTAAATTAAACAACTCGTTTTTTGATGTAGTTACCTATCGCGGCGCCTTCGGTTCTACCGACTGGACTGCTGGCTGGGCTAATTTTAACCCACAGGTACTACCCTACACTACCCCAGGTGCAGTAAAATAATTAGTATTTAATCTAAACACAAAAGCTGCGCCAATTGTTGGCGCAGCTTTTTTTAAATTATAGCCATTTTACCACTGTTTTAAATGAATTTTTTGAAAGCAGATTTAAATGAAACCGATGTCCAGGTATCGCAATTTGCAAGGGCGATAGCATTGCCTGTTAGGGTTTTTATCATCCGGATGATTATTGAAAACGGCAACGCGATAAATAAAAAAACATTTTACACCGATACTTATAAAGCGCGTACTATTGACAAGCATATCCTTGAGCTGAAATCCCTGGGGATAATAAAGGTTGATACCAAAGAGGCCCAGGCTATATATTGTATTGATAAGAAACTGTTTGACAGGATGTCGGTTAAGTTTAACACGCTGCTTAACCACAAAAAGTAATTTTGGCGCTCAAAAAAAGAGCATCAGGATAATCCTGATGCTCTTTATATTTATTCGTTGATTTTCAAAGCTAATCAACCTCCCGATAGCTATCGGGACACCTAATCAACTTAATCAACCAATCCTTACTGGTTCACAAACTTCTTAGCGTTAATCCTTCTTTCGTTTTCGTTCAGGAAGATTTTACGCATGCGGATACTTTGCGGGGTTACCTCGATGTACTCGTCGGCTTGTATGTACTCCATTGATTCTTCTAACGAGAATTTAACGGCAGGTGCAATACGCACGTTGGTATCACTACCTGATGCACGCATGTTGGTTAGCTGCTTGCCTTTGGTAAGGTTAATCACCAAATCGTTATCACGGATGTGCTCGCCTAAAACCTGGCCCTCGTAAACGTCAACTCCCGGGTCGATGTGGAAACGGCCGCGATCCTGTAATTTGTCAATTGCAAAAGCAGTGGTTTTACCGGTATCCATCGATACCAATACACCGTTTAAGCGGCCAGGTATAACACCCTTCCATGGCTCGTACGATTTAAAGCGGTGTGCCATAATGGCCTCGCCGCCGGTAGCAGTTAATACGTTGTTACGTAAACCGATGATGCCGCGCGCCGGTATATCAAATTCAAGGTGCTGTAAGTCGCCTTTGGGCTCCATAACTAAAAGGTCGCCTTTACGCTGGGTAACCAGCTCAATAACTTTACCGGCAACTTCGCCCGGTACGTCAACTATCAGGGTTTCAACCGGTTCGCATTTAATGCCATCAATTTCTTTGATGATAACCTGTGGCTGGCCAACCTGCAACTCATACCCTTCGCGGCGCATGGTTTCAATCAGTACCGATAAATGGAGGATACCACGGCCGTAAACCAGGTACGAGTCAGGCGATTCGGTTTCAACAACCTTAAGCGCCAGGTTTTTTTCCATCTCTTTGTATAAACGATCGCGCAGGTGGCGTGAAGTTACAAACTTACCTTCTTTACCAAAAAACGGTGAAGTGTTAATGGTGAACAGCATGTTCATGGTAGGCTCATCGATATGGATAACCTCCAGTTGTTCCGGTTTTTCAAAATCGGCAATGGTATCGCCAATATCAAAACCATCAATACCAACAACAGCACAAATATCGCCCGAGCTTACCGAGGTAGTTTTAACCTTACCAAGGCCCTCAAACGTATACAATTCTTTTATTCTTGATTTTTGAATAGTACCGTCGCGCTTTACCAGCGATACCGGCATATTTTCTTTTATAGTACCACGTGCCACGCGGCCAATAGCGATACGACCTACAAACGAAGAATAATCCAAAGATGTTATCTGCATTTGTAAAGTACCTTCGGCAATTGGGGCAGGCGGAATATTTTCAAGGATGGCATCCATCAGCGGGAAAATGTTATCTGTAGGCACTTTCCAGTCGGTGCTCATCCAGCCTTGTTTCGACGAACCGTAGATAACCGGGAAATCCAGCTGGTCTTCGGTAGCTTCAAGGTTGAAGA
>JBDUDE010000250.1:0-11296 GCA_040003105.1 Mucilaginibacter sp.
AGTACGCCCGTGAAAAGCGCCTTTAAAAGCGATAACTTTCTTTTTGCCGTTATAAAACGAAGCAAGTTTCAGTGCATTCTCGTTTGCTTCGGCACCCGAGTTACATAAAAATAGCTGATAATCCTCTTTGCCGGACACATGGCCCAACTTTTCAGCCAATTGCTTTTGCAGCGGAATTTCGATGGAGTTTGAATAAAACCCAATTTGGTGTAATTGGTCTTCCAGGCGTTTTACATAATGCGGGTTAGTGTGGCCGACAGATATAACGGCGTGACCGCCGTAAAGATCTAAATACTCAGTTCCTTTATCATCAAAAACAAGACTCCCAACACCTTTTACAATGTTAATTGGGTTAATTGGATATACATCGAATAGTTTCATTCTGTCTAATTACTATTACTGTCATTGCGAGGAACGAAGCAGTCGCCAACTGTTCAAGTTCGCCCTGTATAGTGTGCGATTGCTTCGTTCCTCCTAATGACAAGTTTGCTAATATTTTTTTACCTCAAAAAGCAGTTGCCTTTAGCCTCAACCCGGCCTTCTCATCCAAACCAAACATCAAATTCATGTTGTGCACTGCCTGACCTGAGGCCCCCTTCAACAGGTTATCCAAAATACTTATTATCAAAAGCTTACCACCATGTTTCTTAACCTGCAAAAAGCACTTATTCGTATTCACAATTTGTTTCAGGTCGATGTTATGGCTGGTTACGTGCGTGAACGGATGCGCATCATAATATTGATGGTACAGCTTTAATGCTTCCGCTTCCGACAGGTCACAGTCAATATACATCGACGCGATTATCCCCCGGGTAAAATCACCGCGATACGGTATGAAGTTTATCGGCTGGCTAAAGCCGGGCTGTAATTGTTTTAATGATTGCCCTATCTCATTCAGGTGCTGGTGTTCAAAAGCCTTGTAAACCGACAGGTTATCGTTCCGCCAGGTAAAGTGAGAAGTCGGCGACAAGCTTTGCCCGGCACCGGTTGAACCTGTGGTAGCAGTAATATGTACCTCGCCATTTAACAGCCCTTCTGAAGCCAAAGGCAGCAGACCTAATTGTAAACACGTAGCAAAACACCCCGGATTGGCAATATTTTGCGCCTGCTTAATGGCTTCCCTGTTTAATTCGGGTAAGCCGTAAGTAAAGGTTTTCGTCCTCGTTTTGTGACCGGATGCATCGTTGCTTACCCTGAAATCCTGGCTAAGGTCAATTATCTTTATGTCTGCAGGAATAGGATTTGCTTCCAAAAACTTTTTGGCATCACCGTGGCCAACGCACAAAAACAATACATCAATATTATACGCCAATTCAGCGGCAAATTTTAAATCAGTATCGCCAAATAAATCGGTGTGCACGTCATAAACGTGGTTGCCGGCATTACTGGTGCTGTGTACAAATACCAGTTCGACATTCGGATGGTTGATGAGGATGCGCAGCATCTCGCCACCCGTATATCCGGCACCGCCGACGATGCCTGCTCTTACTTTGGTTTTCGAAATGTTCTCTGCTCCCATTACCTTATGAATTAACTTTATGATATATCATTACCTGGTTGCCGAATATTTTCGAGAACCCTTTTACGTCTTCGCCGCTCCATGAATTGTTCATTTCGCCGTATGTGCCAAATTTGTTAGACATCAGATCATGTGCCGATTCAATACCTATAACCTGGAACCTGTATGGATGCAGTTGCACAAACACTTTTCCGCTAACATTTTGTTGGGTATCGCTTAAAAATGCTTCAATGTTCCGCATAATAGGGTCATGGAATTGTCCCTCATGCAACCAGTTGCCATAAAACGATGAAAGCTGGTCTTTCCACGATAGTTGCCACTTGGTAAGCACATGTTTCTCTAATGTATGGTGAGCTTTTATAATAACCATTGGCGCTGCCGCTTCAAAACCCACACGGCCTTTTATACCGATAATGGTATCGCCCACGTGAATATCCCTGCCAATACCGTAAGGCTGGGCAATGGCTTGTAGTGCTTGTATAGCCTTCGTTGGGTGGTCAAATTTTTCGCCATTGATGCCAACCAGTTCGCCTTTTTCAAAAGTTAACTCAATATCCCTTGCTCCTGTTTCACTAACCTGCGTTGGCCATGCTTCTTCCGGTAAACCAAGGTTTGATGTAAGCGTTTCCTTACCGCCAACCGATGTACCCCAAATACCCTTGTTGATTGAATACTTTGCTTTCTCAAAGTTCATCTCCACACCGTGATCTTTCAGGTATTGAATTTCCGCTTCACGGCTTAACTTCAAATCGCGTATAGGGGTGATGATTTGAACTTCGGGAACAAGAATATTGAAAATCATGTCAAACCGCACCTGGTCGTTACCGGCGCCGGTACTGCCGTGGGCAACAAATTCGGCGCCTATCTCTTTGGCATAATTTGCTATAGCTGTTGCCTGGCTAACGCGCTCAGCGCTTACTGATAACGGGTAGGTGTTATTTTTTAATACGTTACCATATATCAGGAAGCGAACACAGGTATTGTAGAAGTTTTCGGTTTCATCAACCACGTGGTGCGATGTAACGCCCATTTTGTAGGCGCGTTCTTCAACGCCTTTTAACTCATCTTCGCTGAAACCACCTGTGTTAACGATTACGGAGTGTACTTCGTAACCCAAATCCTGTGTAAGATAAATGCAGCAAAATGATGTATCTAATCCGCCGCTATACGCTAAAACAACCTTTTTTTTCATTGATGTATTTGATGTAGAGACACAATACTTTGTGTCTCTGAATTAATTATGTTATTTGTTACCTGTCTGCGGGAGACGCGATGCATCGCGTCTCTACAAGTTGATTGTGCAATTAATTTGGTACGCTGTAGGAGAACTTTTCAATCCTGCGTTTAATTGCGTTCTCTATGCGCTCAAGCAACGTTGCTTTATGCGTAATCTTCTTCATCTTGTCGTCGTACTCCTTCTGCTTTTCAGCCGGATCGAACAACATGGCAGTGCACATGCAGTTTTTGCGGCCTTTGCTGGTCAATATATCGTAGTTAACACAGCTTTTGCAGCCGGCCCAAAAATCTTCGTCCTGGGTAAGCTCCGAGTAGGTTACAGGTTCGTAGCCTAATTCTGAGTTAATTTTCATAACCGCCAAACCAGTGGTAAGTCCGAATATTTTGGCGTTTGGAAATGTTTTACGCGACAATTTGAAAATGCTTTCCTTAATAGCCTTGGCAAGTCCTTCTTTCCTGAACTGCGGACTAACAATCAGCCCCGAGTTGGCCACGAAATCGCCGTGGCTCCAGGTTTCAATGTAGCAAAAGCCGGCCCAGGTGCCATCTTTATGGAAAGCGATTACTGCTTTGCCTTCCAGCATTTTATTGGCAACATACTCAGGCGAACGCTGCGCGATGCCTGTACCACGCGCTTTGGCCGATTCGGCCATTTCATCGCATATCTGCTGGGCAAAATCAACGTGCTGGGCAGTTGCTACCTGTATATCAAAATCTTTAATCATTTAAATAGAGAATTACCGTTAAATTATTTGCCTGCAAAGGCGTTAATAATAAAATGATTTTTGTGGACTAAAGGCGCAAAGTATTGCGTCTTTAAAAGGCTCGGGGTGAGAAAGTGGTTCAAGCCCGTGGCATATACGGCCTTCGTCGTGACGGAGAAAATAAAAAAACGTTTGAAAGCAAAGCAGCGGCAACCGGCGCAAAAAACGCTTTGGTTACGGGCTTATTTAAGCTTTGTTGGTTCATTTTTTTAATTGCTAGTGGTGTTTTTTAAATTTTGTGCAAATTATCGCATTATTTTTTGCTTATGCAAGAAAAAGTTGATTTGGTTACTTTGAGTTGATAAAAATTTAACATCGAATTAAACAATCCAGGTTAATCAATCTTTACCCACAATATCCCCGATAATCATTTCCGCGTGTATCCGCGAATTCTCAATAAACCACAAATGCGTATCCATTCCACCGCAAACTACGCCGGCCAGGTAAAGGCCCGGCAAATTTGTTTCCATGGTTTCGGGATTGTAATGCGGGATAAACTTGTCATCGGTTAATGTAATGCCCAGCTTTTTCAAAAATTCAAAATTGGGCCGGTAGCCGGTCATCGCCATCACAAAATCGTTGGGGATGGTAACGGTACCTTTCGGCGTAGCAATATCAACCTCATGTTCACGGACAGCCGTAAGGCTGGAGTTAAAGTGAGCTTTTATGCTCCCCTCCTTTATCCGGTTCAAAATATCGGGCCTTACCCAATATTTAACCCGGTGGCTAACATCATGGCCCCGAATAACCAGTGTAACGTCAGCACCCTTGCGATAAGTCTCCAGCGCCACATCGATAGCCGAGTTGCTGGAACCCACTACCACTACCTTTTGCATGGCGTAATAGTGCGGGTCTTTATAGTAGTGTTTTACTTTCGCCAGGTCCTCGCCGGGGATATCCAGCTTTACCGCAATATCATAAAACCCGGTTGAAAGGATTACTTTTTTTGCGTGGTAAGTTGCCTTACCTGTTGTTATAGTAAAAATGTCGTTTTCTTTTATCAAACCGGTTACTTCCTCAAACAGGTTGATGGGCAGGTTATTTGATGTAGCTACCCTGCGGTAATACTCTAATGCTTCGCCGCGGGTTGGTTTGTTGTTGATGGTAACAAAAGGCATGCCGCCTATCTCCAATTTTTCCGATGTAGAAAAAAACGTCATGGTAGACGGATAGTTATATAATGAATTTACGAGGCAACCCTTTTCTACAATTAAGAAGCTTAAACCAGCTTTTTGCGCTGCCAGTCCGCAGGCTATTCCGATGGGGCCGCCGCCTATTATGAGTATATCGAGCATTAGTTAGATAATGTTTATGCGAAGATAGTTGGTTTGGTTCATAGTTGATGGTTCATAGTTTGTAGTCTAACAAAAGAAGACAAAAAACCGACGAATGTTAAGATGGAACTTTAAGAAGATGATGGCAGCTACTATTGGCACTAGCTAAAAAACATTATTGCACAAAAAAGGGTAAGCTACTTTTATCGCGCCGCTCAACTCTCTACCCTTGCTGCGTTCCCACCCTGGGGGAGTTCAAGAGGAGCTGGCCGTAAAAGACTTACCCCGCCGCAAAGATATAAAAACCTTTGTTTCCGGTTAATAAATTGTTAAAAAAGCTGCTTAATTGTGATAAGGTACAGGTATTTTAATGCTGAAATATTGTTATACAGTTAGTTACATTAAATCAAAAAAGACTAAACTGTATCGCATTTACCGGCTTTTCGACGGCAACCGGGGCTTTCAACTTCGAATTGACAAAAATATTGAAGTCTAAACGGCGGTTAAACGGTATTTCTTTGTAAACTTTATAACTGTTATCATGCCCTATCATGTCGCGGCGCAATATGGTTAGCTTATCAATTTTAAACTCCTCGCGCCAATGTTGTTTGTTAACATAAGGCCAAAGTTTTTGAAATGCAGGCCCGGGCAAGCTGCGGGCAACAGTAATATGTGGCACAAAGCTGCCACCGCTAAAAAAACGCTTCAAATGTTTAAACCACAAAGCGCTTGCAGGCGTTTGTTCCAGCTGCGCGTATATCGTCGGGTTTTCTTCGTGATGAAAGAAATCGAAACCATTTATGGCAGTAACCAACGGTGGCAGAGTTAATAGCTCGCGCTCCAGTTTGGGTAGCAGCGCCTCAATCCATACCGGTTTTTTGCGCGGCCATTGTTGTATGCTGATATGCGCTTTTGAATGTCGGCCGTCGTAATTGCCAACTATCGCCGCGCTGTCGTCTTTAATCCGTTTTATGCGTTTGCAGATGCTGTCACTTGGCGTAAGCACTATAAGGTAGTCCTGGTAACCTGTCATAACTCGTCGTTTTTGATAAAACAAATATTGCTAATATTTTTAGTATTTGCAAATGAAATTGAAAATAATTTTGGCGATTTCTTAACCACAGAACCACAGAGCACAGAGAGAGTAAACAGGCCACGGAGAAAATACTATTGAATTGACAGGCTCAGTGTCCTGTGCGTTTTCTGTAACTGTGGTAATTTTTTTATCATGAAGCGACAGAAAAGACACAGAGAAAATTTTCTTTAATTAGTCTTTTACGTAATGTAAACAAACCACGCCGCAATCAAAGGCCTTTGTTTCCTGTAAATTCAAGCTTACTCTATCCTTTATATCTTTAAATAATGGGATGCCCTCGCCTAATAATACAGGGTTTACAAACAACCAGTAGTCATCAATTAAATTATGGTGCATCATGGTATGCGCCAGGCCCGGGCTGCCAAACATGGTAATTTCTGCTCCGTCCTGTTGTTTCAATACAGTTATTCGTTCACTCACATTATCTGCAATCACTGTTAGTTTCGGTTTATTAACGTCTTCCATGGTTCTCGATACCACCACCTTTTCAACCCGGTTATACCATTCAGAATGTTCTTTATCGTGCTTAGAGGCATCGGGGTCATCGCCGGCTGTTGGCCAACAGGCTTCCATCATACAATAGGTGGTACGGCCATAAAGGCCCATATCCGAGCGGTCGGTTTGATACCCGGCGTAGTCAAACAATTCATCGTTGATTTTTATCCAATCCATTTCGCCGTTGGAGCCTGCAGCAAAACCATCAAGCGATACATGCATAAACAAGGCTAGCTTTCTCATAGTTTCTGTGTTTATTTTGTTGAACAAATATAGGCGTGAGATTTAATATAGACAGGGGCGTGATGTGCCAATACGGCGGGCGGAAATTGCCAAATAGTAATTTTCGTCGTAGAGACGCAATGTTTTGCGTCTCCCGCCGACAGGTAATGAATCTGTATTGTCCCGAGACGCAAAATATTGCGTCTCTACGATAAATCCGGTTTCCCCCTCCAAAATACTACATATGCGTTATTTTATCCCGATTTATTCAATGGCATATTTGTTACAACATTCAGCCAAAACAAATATCAGTTATGAAAAAGATACTTATCACTATTACCTGCCTTATGTTATCAATAACTGCGTTCTGTCAGTCGCCCGCAGAACAGGCTGCCCTTGAACTCGCAAAACAAGGTAAATATCCCGAAGCGATCGCTGCATTTGAGAAAATTATAAGCGCCGACGGAAAAAATGTAAACGCCTTTAACGTGCTTAGTCAGCTTTACTTACGCAGCAATAAAACCCAGCAAGGCTATGATGTCGCTGCCCGTGGCCTTGCCATTGCGCCTGATAATATCGACTTGAATATTACCAAAGCCAAAGCGGCTATGGCCCTTAACCGGGATGACGAAGCGCTTGCGATAATGGATGCCGCCATTGTTAAACATGATGACGTATTTATACTTTATGTTATTAAAGGCAATGTGCTCGACGACCAAAACAAAGTACAAATGGCCATTGGCGCTTATAGTAAGAGCATACAGCTAAAGCCCGACTTTGCTTCTGCTTACCTTAGCCGCGCTGAAGATTTTGCTGCAATAAGCCGCTACGACAATGCTTTAGCCGACTACAATAAGTACATTGAAATGGCGAATGACGACGATGTGGCCTTCAACATGCGCGGTATGACAAACTACAGGCTCGGCAAAAACAATGAGGCAATTGCTGACTACTCAAAATCTATCGAGCTTAATAAGGAGCAAAAGTATGCGCTTGTTAACCGGGGTGTTGTTTATGCTGATTTGGGCAACCGCGACAAAGCCATTGCCGATTATAACCAGGCAATTGCTATTGACCCCAAATATCCCGACTCATACTTACAGCTGGCAAAAGTTTATTATAAGGACCATAACTATGGCCCTGCCCAGCAAAATATGGAAAAAGGTTTAGCAATCAGGACTACTTCGCCAATGTATTATGCTGTTTATGCCAAGATTTTATTAAGTGCAGATAAAAATACAGAAGGTTTGGCTGCAGCCGAAAAAGTTCTTTCGTTAGACAAAGTCAACTCCGATGGCTATTTATTAAAGGCTACCGCCTACAGTAACATGGAGCGTTATGATGATGCTATTAATACTATAAATGAAGGCCTTAAGGTTTTTCCTGACAACTACTTGTTCTATTCGCTGCGTTCGGCAGTTTATAAGTTTAAAGGCAATACGGCAATGTCTGAAGCCGACAATCAAAAAGCAAAAGAGTTGGGCACCAAAAACTAACCATTATGTTGAAGTTGTATTGTATAGTTATTTTATTATTCATGGTTAAACTTGCCGGCGCGCAGTGTAAAAGCGGCGACTGTACCACGGGCAAAGGCGTATACGATTTTGGCTGGTGCGTTTACAACGGCGAGTTTAAAAATGGAAAGCCCGACGGCCAGGGAACGATGAAGTACGATGATTATACTTATACCGGCGCCTTTAGTAACGGCGTTGAGGACGGCGACGGGGTGATTACCTATAAAAACGGCAAAGCCGAAAAAGTATACTATAGCAAAGGTACAAAGGGGGTAGCTGGCCCCGCCAAAGTTGCCGCCGCCGATTGGAAAGAGTTTAAAGGCCGCAACCCGGGTTGTATTACGGGCAATTGCGAAACCGGATTCGGAACCTTTAAGTTTCCGAGTGGGAATGTTTATACCGGAGATTTTGTTGATAAGCAGCGCCAGGGGAAAGGTACCATGGCGTTTGCCAACGGCGATGTACTTGAGGGTAATTTTAATGCTAACGCCGTTGTTAACGGTACCTACCGGTTTAACAATGGTTACAGGTTTACAGGAAATTGGGATAGCAAAGGCGATATGTATGACGGATTATATTACAACCCTGCGGGCACCGCTATAAGGCTGGACCACGGCCAGGTTATTGCGCCAGAGCCTGTTTATACCCTGCCGGCAAACCTGCCACGGGGCGCCATAATTGTTTACGGCGATTTGCCCGGCGAAAAACCCTGCAAAAATTTTGAGGTATGCCCCAGGTGCGGCGGTCGGAAAGTGTTAAGCAAGCCTATAGTTACAACATATTCGTACACCGTGCCCGGCAGTTATTCAATTGACAGCCATGGCAACCGGCATACCGAATATGAAAGCGTATCGAACAGCCATACCCGCAGCATACCTAATTACGAAGTTTGTGATAAGTGCGCAGGGAAAGGGAAGATTTGCGTAGATAAAGACTAAGCAGGTATCATTCCCCCCTACAGGTGTCATTATGAATCCAGGCTTAAAATAGAAATTATGGTTAAATTACTCTGCTTATTTGTGTTATTAATTCCCGCGCAGCTAGCCACTGCGCAATGCAAAAGCGGCGACTGTAATACGGGCAAGGGCGTATATGATTTTGGCTGGTGCGTATATGACGGGGAGTTTAAAAATGGCAAGCCCGATGGGCGCGGCACCATGAAGTATGATGATTACAGCTATACAGGGTTATTCAGCAATGGTATTGAAGACGGGCAGGGGCTAATTACCTATAAAAATGGCAAAACAGAAAGTGTTTTATACAAAAATGGCAAAAAAGAGCCTGGGCCCGATAAAGTTGCTGCTGCCGACTGGAAACCATTGGAGCCTCAAGACCCCGCCTGTACGAGCGGCAATTGCATAACAGGCTTCGGCAGCTATAAGTTTCCAAGCGGTAACGTTTATACCGGTAACTGGGTTAACAGGGCGCGGCAGGGAAACGGCAAAGTGCAATTTGCCAATGGTGATGTGTTGGAAGGCAACTTCACAAATAATGAAATTGTAAGCGGCACTTATAAATTCAGCAATGGCTATAGCTTTAACGGCACCTGGAATAGCAAAGGCGATATGTATGATGGCAATTATTACTCACCATCGGGCAGTTCAGTTCGGTTAGACAGGGGAACAGTTATAGTTCCTCCACCCAGATCTGTAATAGTGAACGGCACTGCTGAGCAAACCTGTAAAGAATGGGAAAACTGCTCAAAATGTAGCGGACATGGAATTTTAAGCAAGCCGATAGTCACTACCTATTCGTATACTATCCCGGGCACCTATTCTATCGACCGTTATGGTAACCGGCATACTGAATACGAGAGTGTGTCGAACTCGCATACTTCATCAATACCCAATTATGTGCCTTGCGATAGGTGCGGCGGCAAAGGAAGAGTATGTGCTGATAAAAAATAAACAGCCATTTAATATTGATAAATCACACAAAATATCATGAAATTATTTCTATTCTCAGCGTTTTTAATATTTGCAGTCAGCCAGTGTGCAAGTGCCCAATACATGGTTACAAAATGCGATTCGGGCAATTGCGTAAATGGCCGGGGGAATGCGGTAGTTGTATATAAGAAGCAAAAAATCGAATACCTATTTAAAGGCATTTTTGTTGATGGCAAACCCGATGGTGAAGGGTTGCTGATAAGTGTGGATTTGAGGCACTACTACGCCGGCATATTTAAAAAAGGCAAAAGGAAAGGTTTGGGTGTGCAATTTGGATACAATGGCAAAGACTTTATCGCTTACGATGGCTTCTCGTTCCAGGACCATGAAAGCGACGACGATTTTACCGAACTCTTAATAAACCGCGATGGCGGGGTCGAATCAAATCATATCGGGGATAACTACCGGAACAACAAGTTTAATATCGAGATTAAAGATAAGGCACTGTTGGCCTTTGCTGATGATTTTTTAACCAAACATGGCAAAAAAAGCTTTAGCCAGCAATTTGCAGAGGCCAGCTCCGCAAAAGCAAAAGCTGAGCAGGACTACAAAAATAACGTCTCGGCCGTAAAAGACCTTAGTCTGCCTATGGGCGGTTGGGTTGAGTGCTATAACAACACCTTCAAAGAGGGCCGCGCATACTATCCAACTTATGACTACCCTGGTAAAGGTATAGCCCCGGCCATGAGCATGTTTAACTACCAGATTGTAGGGCCCGATGGTAAATTACTGCGAGCCGGCGAGGACAATTGGGGCAGTTCATACAAATTTGTTGCGCCATCTACCGGGATTTACAGGGTATTAATGCAATACAAACAGCAAACCGCCGGCCTTTCGAATAGCTATATTATGCCCACAGCCCGGGTTGTTGTAACTATACGCTATACCGACACTAAATAAAAAGCTGGCGTAATAGTGATCCGGCTTCGAAATAATGGGATTGTTACGGCATTGGTACTTCTTTTAACCAAAGCTCCGTGCTCCTTAAAATTATCTTAGTTACGTTGCCATTAGCATCCCGAATAAATTTAACGGGCCGGTAAAAGCCGGCTACTATGGCTTTTTGCATAAATACAATCGCCATAAATAATGCTAATATCTTTTCATTTTTTATGCCGGTTTATTTTTGTGTGATGAAGGTATCGCCCCGTAAGACTTCGGTAAGGGCGATATGGCCAATTAAATCTTCGGGATAAAACCAGGCATCGCGCAGTTTCTTTTCCGAAAACA
>JBDUDE010000788.1:0-3337 GCA_040003105.1 Mucilaginibacter sp.
ACCTTTACCGCCTAAACCGGCAGGCCAGTTAACAGCAGATGCTTTACCTACTTTTGAAGCCCACTCAGGGTTAACTTTTGTTAAAAAGTCGGTGAAGATGAAAGATGTGCCGCTACCGTCTGAACGGTGGATAACTACGATACCTGTTTCGGGCAATTTAGTGCCTTTGTTAAGTGCAGCAATTTTAGGATCGTTCCAGGTAGTAATTTTACCAAGATAGATATCACCTAATACAGCACCATTTAAATTTAAGCCTGTAGTAAGGCCCGGTACATTGTAAGTAATTACAACCGCGCCCGATGCCATTGGGATATGCAATACAGGAACAGCGATCTTTTTAGCCTGATCTGCATTTAACGGAGCATCTGAACCACCGAAATCAACAGTTTTGTTAGTCAGCTGTAAGATACCGCCGCCCGAACCAATAGACTGGTAATTAACTTTGATGTTTGTTTTAGCAGCGTACTCGGCGAATATTTTCGAGAACAATGGGTACACGAATGTACTGCCTGCACCTAACAAGGTGTTGTCCTGCGCCGAGGCCGATAGCGATAGTGCGCTTGCAGCAATTGCTACGGCAGCTACCTTTAAACTTTTAATTACTTTCATTTTGTTTTTGAGTTTTGTGAGTTTTAGTTTGTTCCCTTAGTTCTTTATTGCATTATCCCTTTGTTGCCAGGCTGATCTGCTACTTTTAGCAAATCAGCCTAACTATTGAGGGGTATTATTATTTGCCAAAAGTGTAATAGAAAGTAGCGCGGTAAACCAGGTCATGATCTTTCAATGCGGTACCTGTTAAAGTTGTATTCTGCGATTTGTATGAGTTATACCAAATATTTGGCATAAAGTGGATGTTTTTAGCTGGCTGGTAATCTAAACCTGCAGTAATAAACTGCTCTTTTGTGTTCGGATCGTAGTTACCTACCTGTCCCTTATAAGTACCATGGCTCAGGTCGAATTTGGTATCGGGGTTATAAGTATCAAAACGGGCAAAGAAACCTAACAAATCACCTTTAGTATTTGGATCCTGAACTAAACGGCCACGTGCATAAAGTGAAATTGCCTGGGCAGTTTGGTTTTCAAAGCTTACTACGCTTGCACTGGTTACTGCAGCGCCATTTTTAAGTTTGTTGGTAAACGCCTCAACACCGAAAGTAAACTCAGGAGTAGTGTAGGCGATGTAACCTTTTAACATATTACGTGATACCATTGGAGAAGCGGCCGAATTAGGGCTTAGTTGCTCATAATCAGCATACAGGTCAAATACTAATTTCTTGTTAAAGAATTTTGCCCAGATATCGCCATAAAACCACTTGTAAATATCACCTTCAGGTTTTGCGCTGGTACCATTGCCGATCATTACATTGTAACCAAAGTTTTTGGTAGCGGGATCAAAAGTACCCTGTAAAGTTGCACCTAAATCAAATGATGGGGTACGACGGATATCAGCTACAGTTCTTTCGATGCTGCGGTAACCCCAGATCTTTTCTGACATTAAAGGGAACGCTGGTGTAGAAACCTGGCCAATAACAAGGTCGGTTCCTGTCCAGATATCGTGGATCCTTAAGTTCATTAACTTAATGTAGAAAGTTAGTTTATTGTCAGCTAAAAGGTCGCCGGTTGTAGTTGAAGTTGAACCGTTTATAATACTTGAAGTTTCATTATCTTCAGCAGCTAACAATACTTCGGCCGAGAATTTTTTGTTAATGTCGTAATCATAACCTAAATAAATACGGCGCATTTGAAAACCATTACGGTTTTGTGCGATACCAGTGTATTGGTTTGAACCACCACGGTTTAATGCGTCGCCATGGCCTTTATAGTAAAGATCGCCAAAAGCATAACCCCATAACCTTCTAACAGGTTTAAATGAAGTATCATCAGCAGCTTTAATTTCTTTTTTTGCTGTAACAGGTTCTTCAGCTTTTATTTTGTCGTCTGCTTTTACTTCAGGTTTTTGCTCGGCTGTTGTCGTTTTTGCGGCAACAGGAGCCGTGTCAGCATTTAAGCTGGTAGTTTGCGCTTTAACAGTAATAGCACCCAGTGTTACAGTTGCTACTGCCGCTATACTAAAAAGTCTTGTAAACATTGTTTTCATAATCAATTAAGGATTAAATAAATTTTGCCTCAAAAGTGGGGCAGCAGCATTATCTTAATGTTAACAAACTATTAATATTTGATGATATTATTTAAATGTTAACTTAACCTTAAAAGCATCGAAAAAGGCCAAAAAAACGCATTTTTAGTAATTTATAAAAATCATAAAACTTTGATTGTTAATTGTTTATATCGTTTTTTCTTTATACGAAAATCGATAACATAGATTTAACATTGCGCATATTCTGTTTAATATCCACTTAACATTACAGCGTTATTTTTGGGCTTTCCTATTAAAATAACTGTTTATGAGGGTTTTATTCCAGGATTTCCTGCCAAACCGCGAATTGTTCTTCGGCCAGCTTGATATGGCCGCTAAAAATGCATACAACATGGCAACCCTGCTTGTCGGGATTGTGGAAACTGCAGAAGGCGCGGAACGCGACCAGCTGTTTAAACAGGTGGATAAACTGGAACACCAGGGTGATGACATAACCCACAAAATTTACCTGGCGCTTGACAGGATTGTTTTTACCCCGCTAAGCCGCAAGGATATCCATACTTTAGCCGGTGCTATTGACGATGTTGCCGATTTTATAAAGGAGGCAAGCACCCGCATAAACCTGTATAATATAACCGATATTACTATTCCTATTAATGAACTTACCGGCATAATACAAAAAGCCAGTGCCGAAATTCAAACCTGCGTAGCACTGCTAAGAACAAGTAACAGCACCAACCAAATACTCATAGCATCGCGCCAGGTAAAGCTTTATGAGCGCCAGGCCGACAGGATTTACTACGCCGCAGTGGCCAGCCTGTTTGCAAATGATAAAGACCCCATTAACGTAATTAAATACCGCGAGATACTGCAATCGTTAGAGAACACGGTGAATAAATGCAAAAGCGCAGCCGATGTGCTGGAGGTGGTTTTGATAAACAGATAATAGGAATTGCGGTTTATTGGTATGCATACTATTGGTGTCCAAAAAGTCAAAAAAGCAGTGGGCAGTGCGATTCCTTCCCTGGGGAAGGGAAGGTAGGGGTTTCGCGAACTATGGTACCCCTGCCAATCACACGTAAAAGTTTGGCGCAGAAACCCCTCCCTGCACCCTCCCGCAATGTCATTAAGTTAAGGGAAATATTGCGGTTCGCCTCACCTAAACGGCGAAGCCCTCATGAAATAATCCTCTCCAAAGGAGAGGACTTTAGCTTCGCTCCTTCTTAGAACCCTCTCCTT
>JBDUDE010000332.1:0-3331 GCA_040003105.1 Mucilaginibacter sp.
GTATGCTGATGCACATTTGCGTGGCAATTTCTTTATAAGTAAGCTCGGATGCTGCCAGCTTTATAAACTCGAGCTCGCGTATTTGTAAAGTTACATGGTCAATATGTTCATTAAATGAGTTTATTAAAAGGCGGGTAACAAATTCAGGATAATAAACCTCCCCCGATGATACCTTTTGCAGGGCCAGCTCAAACTCATGTGGTTCCGAATCTTTAAGCAGGTAACCTTTGGCGCCAAGCTTTAGCATGGTGAGCACCTTTTCGGGGTCCTCCAGCATCGATAAAACTATAATCCTTATTTCGGGGTAGTTTTCTTTTAGCCAAAGGGCGGTAGCCGCGCCATCCATTACCGGCATATGAATATCAAGCAACACAACATCAGGCTTTAATTTGGACGAAATTTTGCGTACCATTTCCTCCCCGTTGCTTGCTTCAAAAAGTATATTAAATCCCTTAAAATTGCCAATTAATGCTGCTATTCCACTTCTAAAAAGGCGGTGGTCATCAACTAGCGCGATTTGGATATTTTCCATCTATGTATTGTATTTGTAGTAAAGGGTTTAGGTTAACCTTAACCGAACAGCCGCTGCCAGGCGAACTGCTTATGCTGGCCACCGCACCAATTACAGTAGCCCTGTTTTCAATATTCATCAAACCTGAACCACGACTGTGGTCGAGGGAACTGGCCGAGAAACCAACGCCATCGTCTTCGAGTGTTAAATTAAACATTTCAGGAATATACTGCAAACTAATTTTTAAGTGATTGGCCCCCGAGTGTTTAATGGTATTATTAACTGCCTCCTGGAAAATACGGAACAATACCAGTTCACGCTGCTCGCCCATCGGATAAATATCGCCTGTTATAAATAGTT
This sequence comes from Mucilaginibacter sp., assembly GCA_040003105.1. GTDB lineage: Bacteria > Bacteroidota > Bacteroidia > Sphingobacteriales > Sphingobacteriaceae > Mucilaginibacter. The sequence goes on from JBDUDE010000332.1 coordinate 872, forward strand.
CAGCCTCAATAAGGCCGCTTTTATTAAGTTTGTCAACCTCGTTTTCAATAGTTTTTACCAGGCCCAGTTTTGTTATATGTTCAAAGCTGAGGCTCTTTGACAAGTCGCGAAGGTCGGTAATTACCTGCGCAACCAAATCCCGGTTTTCATTAATTTTTGTTTGCTGGGCTGTTTCCTCAACCTTAATCATAGCCAGGTTAAGCTTAACAAATGAAAGCACCTGGTTTATGTTATCATGAAGTTCGCGTCCAACATGTGTAAAGGTCTCCTCCTGTATTTCTAGCCGCGCCTTTAAAAACTCCTGCCGAAAGTTGGCCTCCAGCACCTCCCGCTCAGCTTTGTTTTGTACTTGTCGTTTCTGATACAGTATTATAAAATAAATAATAAAACCCGATAGAAAGACAAAAAATATCGTTGTTGAAATAAGAACAACATACAGTTCGCCACTGGTAGGGGCATTATTAATCATTATTTACACCAGTTAAGTTCACTTTGCTGTTATCAATAAATAATACAAAACCAATTACCATATAGAATACAAAGTTAACGACTACACTAAAGTAAACAAGTGGTGCAACGTCGAGCTTATTTTGAATAAAATAACTCATCAATGCAAAATTAAGGAACATGGTAGTTGCATAAAACAGTACATTTATATTAAACCAAAACAAACTTTGCTTAAACAGGCTTTCCTCCGAAGGCGATAACAGCATTTGCCGAAACAGCAGCAGTGAATACACAACATAAACAATATGTGAAGCTTCAAGGGTCAACGAGGGGAACTGGCTTAGCTTTTCAAAAAACAAAACGTTGGCCACTGCAAGCATCAGCATAGCAAATATTGAAATTACAATCACCTTTTTTAGCATGGCATTAGTTACCAGGTAAAAATAAACTACAGCTATAAATGCAAATTCAATAACCGCCCAGGTGTGTGATATCGGCATATTGTTATGGTATACCCTGCCATAAACTTTCATTATGCTCTCGCTAACTAAAGTACATAAAATTAAAACTGTTAAAACCTTAAACGCTTTACAAAGGTGTTTAAACCTGGTAAACCCGATAACGGAAATTATTAATAACAGCAGTAAGTAAATGACATATATTATATTGAAGAAACTCATATAAGGCAAGTACAAAAAGGCGGACACGGTGAGATCTGGTCCCAGGTTTCATATCGGCCTACGTATGGCGCAGCACCATTCACTTCCGGATAATCCGGGTTTATTTCAGCACCGGCAAGCACCAGGGTAACAACATTATCTGTCGAAGTTGGGAAATCCGGATGCTTGGCGAAATGCACACTTACACCAATGGTGTTTTTATCGCTAAGAATAGCATCTAAAACGCGGCGGGTTATAAAAAATCCGTTCAGGAACTGGTCGTCCGGGGTTTTCAGGGCGGGGCCGCCTGTGCCCGAATTTCTGGTTTGATAGGCCGCAATTAAGTCTTTTGCGGTTGGTTTGTCGATTACTGATGACATAGTAAAAATTGATTAAAGGGTTAGTAATTGAGCCACAATATAGGGTTTTAACTATTAAACAACCCCCGTTTATTAACGGTTTTTTTACCGTGTTTTAACGCAGCAAATACCGTTATTTAACGGGTTGAAAATTCGGAGGAATTAACTATAGCAGGCAACATATAATTGCATTATTTGCAGCGGTTTGTACCGTCAACAAGCAAGCTATAAGTTAAACAAAAGTCCCTGGTTGCCGTTAATCCACTGATGCGTAAATTTTTACAACATATTTTTACCGGGCCGGCAGTAAAGCTGGCCAACTCTTTGTCGTCAAGGCCCGACAAAAACAGGGTTGATAAGGCTTTGAGCAAGCTATATAGCAAAATAAGTGCCGGCAACACTAAAAAGGGGCTGGTACTCACCTTCGATGCTGTTAAGGATAAATTCATTATCCTATCCGATCAGCACAAAGGCGCGCGCGATGGGGCAGATGTTTTTGCAAAAGCCGCTGCAAACTACATTGCCGCCCTGGACTATTACGACAAAAACAATTTCTTTTATATTAACCTGGGCGACAGTGAGGAACTTTGGGAAAACATATTTTTAACGGTAAAGCGGCACAACAAGACAACCTTTGAAGCCGAGAAAAAATTTATTGCGCGCAACGCATTTATAAAAATATTCGGCAATCACGATTTGTATTGGGCTAACGACCCGCTGGCCCCGGTTAGCCTGCAAAGCATATACAACCAACAGGTTAAAATTGATGAAGGCGCTATACTTAAAACCACTATTAATGGCAAGCCCCTTGAAATTTACATGACCCACGGCCACCAGGGCGACCTCCAAAGCGATGGTAACTGGTTTAGCAAATGGTTTGTGTCCGATGTTTGGGGGCCCTTCCAGGCTTATTTGCGCATAAACCCCAACACCCCTGCAAATAACGACCAGTTAAAAACCGACCATAACCGCATAATGTACGAGTGGAGCTCGAA
>JBDUDE010000877.1:0-3331 GCA_040003105.1 Mucilaginibacter sp.
TGCATAGGTGGTTACATACAAAAATATTAAATCAACTTCCTCGCGCCTAAAACGACTGCCCGACTCAAATGCCTTTTCCGGGGTATCCACCAGGCCAAGGTTCACAATTTCGGCGCCGTAACCCTGCAAACGCTGGGCTACCACATCAACATAACCTTTAAGTCGTTGCTCCAGTCCATCAAATTGTTCCCAGTAAGCCTGTAGCCCTATTCCAAAAAGCCCGACTTTTAACCTGGGTTTAAAAATTTCTTCCATTATTTATATTGGTTATTGCTTGCTGTACTGAATAATAACCGGCCCAACCAAACCTGATTTTAGCAGCGGCGATTTTTCATCATAAAAATTATGGCTGGCAAAGGTTAGCCTTTTGCTGTTGCGTGGCTTGCCTTTTAAAAGCCATTCGGGCCATTGCTCGTCAACCACGCCGTTGTCCGGATATTTCGAGTCGCCGATGAGCCTGTTTGGCCAGCGATTTACTACCTCAATTTCGAGTTTGTTTTGTCCTTTAACAATTGCTTTGCTTATATCAACGCGCCATGGGGCCGTCCATATTACGCCTAAATATTTGCCGTTAAGTTTTACCCTTGCCATGTCATGCACTTCGCCAAGATTGAGGTAAATTTTACCGTTTTTACCCGGGCTGATATTGTTGGGCATTTCAAATTCCTTTTTATAAACTGCGGTACCCGAATAAAACTTTATCCCTTCCTCTGACCTTGTTGTCCAATCCTGCAATTTATCAAAAGTTATGTTCGCCGGGCCTCCCCATTTAGGGTCAAAGGATACCTTCCAGGGGCCATCTAATGTGCTTATCGTTTCCTCTGCCATATAGTTCTTTCCCGGGACCAGTTTAACCCTGATGTTTTTATCGAAGATTATAAAATAACTTTGGTAGGCATCAAATTTCAGTGGTACCGTTACCTGGTCTCCGGAAATTTTAAAATCGGGAAGGAATTTAGTCTCCCCGGTAACCGGGTCCCATAACTGTGGTGTACCTTTTGTTGTGCGGAACGTAAGTGTTGATTCAGTAACATCGGCTGCTCGGTTGGCTACAAAATACATATCCCAAGTTGCGCTTGTGCGGTGGGTGTACCTAACCTGTCCATCAGTTTCAAAATCGGGCTTAACGTTCATCGATTTTAAAATGCCCACCGTTAAGTCGTATTGAGGGTACAGGTTGTCGATATTCTTTTCAAGCTCGCCGCCCCAAATAACCTTCCCCTTTCCGTAAGTGCGGGTAATTTGTTTTTCGGGCTGATTTATATCTCCCCAAATCAATTTCGCCATACTGCCAACTTTTTGGTCGCATGCAGGATAGCCTGCCAACCCCGGTGATTTTACCGGCGGACCACCAACTACAACAGCGCCGACTTTAACCAGCTGACCTATTTTTGTAAGCAATGCCGGCGTCATGGTTTTTACATCAGGCAGTACTAAAATGCGGTAGCTTGCTCCACCCGGAAAAACAATTTTCCCATCTTTAACAATCGCCTTATACAGTTGTCCGGGCGCGCAGCCGTCAAAATTATAACCTTTTCGGTCGGGGATAACCACATCACCCTCGATGGCAGAAAACGGTGGGCGGAACACATGTGGCGAACCCTCGGGCGTCAGGTATAAAACGTCGGCAACGGTATTACCCTGCTGCAACAGGTACGAGCACCGCGAAACGTATTGATGGTAAGCGCCAGCCATGGGCCACCAGGTTTGGTTGCGGTCCCAATGCACGCCGTAGGGCCCCATCGTCATTCCGGGGCGCAGCGAATCAGGCAACACCTGGTTTTGAAAAGTATGGAACACAAAACGGTTGATGCCGTTGGCGAACGCCCAGTCGCCCTGGTTTTTCATCGAGCCCGGATATTGTTTCCAGCCCTCGTTATCCTGCGCGGTAAAAGCCTCGGCAGGTATTAATGGTTTGCCATTTACGTGCCCGATAGAAGTCGATTCAAAACAACTGAACGACGAGTTAAACCCGTAGCCTTTGCTCCAAAACTCCGCCATCGGCACATCGGCTATGTTGCCTAATTCCAAATCGGCTGTAGGGTTCATATCGTAAGGTTCAATAGAAAGGCCGAGGTTATATTTGTGTGCGTATTTTTTAACCGCCGTGGCGTGATACTCCAGCACCAGTTCCTGCGAGGTTTGGCGCAAATCCCACAAAAACCGCTCGCTTATTTCGAGGCTCTGCACAATATTGCCGGCGTAAACCGGGTAAAATGGCAGCGGGTCGTAGCCACGGCGTTTGATGAATTCCTGCCTGAAATGGGGCGTCCAGTTTTGGGCGCCCATTTCCCAGCTATCCATATGCAGGCGCTTCAGCCCCCCGGCATTTTTAAGCTGCGGTTTTCCCGTTTTGCGGATGAGTTTGCCTACGTAATTATCAAGGTGCGCGTACAACGCAACAGTATCAAATTTATCAGCCTCAAAACCAACCCCGGGGATGGGCGCAGGCCTTGTTACCGCACCGTTATTACGTGTGCCAAAACGTACGATAGTCCAGTTGCCGGGCGGTGGTGTCCAGTCCAGCGTGCCGTTAGATTTTAACCTGTTGGTTATATTAATTATTTTATTTTTAGGGATGATGGCTTCCTGCGGCACTTTTTCATAACCCGCCACGGAAGGCAAAAACTGCTTCACGCCTTTAACTGACGAATAAGGGGCGCGGTAATACAACGCCTTTTCGTTGATGTCATCTATTTTTTTGCTGATAGTTGGCGTTGGGTAAGCAAGCACAGCCACGTCCTCATAAAAATCATCCCATCTTTTCTTTAACTCTGGCGTAAAAGAGCCCTCGCCAAAATAGGGCTTCATTGGCGGGGGAACCGGTAAAATTATCTTTTGAGCACTACTACCGATTATATTCACGGAACTTGATACCAAATGCTGCATGGACTGCTTCGCCGGCACCCATGGCCCACCGCTCCCCGTCCACCCCGGACCGATGCCCAATGTTATCTCGATGCCTAAGCGTTCGGCTTCCTTTACCGCATGGGCAAATAATTTCTGCCATTCCCCGCTCAAAAAATCAACCTTGCCGCGCGGGATACCAACGTTTACCTCAAGGAATATCAAATTGCCGATGCCGGCCTTTTTCATGGCTTCCAAATCTTTGGTCATTGATTCGGCCGTCATGTTGCCATCCATAAAATACCAGTAAACGCCGGGCCTGGCGCTGGCAGGCGGGTTAAGGAAGCCTTTTTTTAAGGCGGCTGTTTGAGCGGCAGATTGAAGGGCAAAGCCCGCTACCAAAAACAGGGTAACTGCAAGCCGGATAAATAAATTTTGTTTATACATGGTTTATAGCAGGATGTACAAATCTATTTTTTTAACC
>JBDUDE010000757.1:0-3323 GCA_040003105.1 Mucilaginibacter sp.
TATCGAAGCCGGTAAAACCGAAGGCCTATCCGAAACCTTTATTACCGAACTGATGAACGCCATTCATAAAGAAAGTTTGCGGATAGAAGAAGGGTTAAAAGGGCACTGATTGTTTTTAGAGATTGCCCCTAAATAACATAAATGTCGCGTTGACAGTGTATAAAATACACATTTGCGCCTTACCGTATCAAAACAAAATTAGTATTTAATCTGTGCTGTTATAACTAATTGATAATGAGTAATTTAACGCAAAAAATCCCAAAATTGTGTAACCCCCTGTAACCCCCCTCCCGGCGTCGCAAGATGCGCCGGGTGCAGTTGGCGGGAAGCAGGGAAAGTTTGCCGTTCTTACGCTGGTATGCAGCGCAGGCCGCAGAGCTGGGGTACTAGTGCGCCGCGTTTAGGTAGCCAACATACCATGTAGTAAAAACCCCGGGTTAGGGATTGCAGCGGATACCGGCCTTCGCGCCTAAAGCCTGTGCAGTATGAGCGTAAAGCCCGACCGCTTCTATCAGCGGGAACCCCATAATAATTAATTGGCAGCAGGCAGTTTCGAAATCGGGATGATTAACGGCGGGTGCCTGTGGGAAAGAAATTATACCCTTTTATTTTTAATATTACTGAATTCTGTAACTTTAAAAACTACGCCGGCAGCAGGCAAAAGAAACCAACTATTATAAAATGGAAAAAGCAACCATAATCAAATTAAATAAATCATTCGAGGAAAGCGCTTACGAGAAAGATGGGGTAGAATATTGGCTCGCAAGGGAATTGCAAGTGTTGCTGAGGTATGCTGATTGGCGGAATTTTTTAAATGCAGTTGACAAAGCCAAAGAGAGCTGCAAAACCACGTCCGAACCGGTTTCCGATCATTTTGTTGATGTCACCAAAACGATACCGATGCCGAAAATCGCTGAATTCCCGTACCTTTAGAACCTGCGCCCGAAGCAGGCAATAGCCGCAAAACATGGACGAAAGCAAAATAATTATATACCAAACTGAAGACGGCAATACCAGGATTGAAACCCGTTTGGAAAACGAAACGGTATGGCTGACCCAGGCGCAAATGGCAGAGCTTTTCCAAAAAAGCCGTGTTACCATTACCGAACACATTGGCCATATTTTTGAGGAGGGCGAATTGAATGAAGATTCAGTTAGTCGGAAATTCCGACTAACTGCCGCCGACGGAAAAACTTATGATACTACCTGTTATAATTTAGATGTGATTATCTCCGTCGGCTACCGCGTAAAAAGTCACCAGGGGACCAAATTCCGCCAGTGGGCAACCGCGCGGTTACGCGAGTACATTGTAAAGGGGTTTACCATGAACGATGAGTTGCTGAAGCAAGCAGGCGGAGGCAACTATTTCGACGAATTGTTGGCGCGTATACGGGATATACGGTCGTCGGAAAAAGTTTTTTGGCGTAAGGTGCTTGATATTTATGCCACCAGCATCGACTACGATCCGAACTTAAAAATTTCAACCCGGTTTTTTCAAACCGTTCAAAACAAAATGCACTGGGCCGCACACGGGCATACGGCTGCCGAAATTATTTTCTACCGCATAGATGCAAACAAAACAAACCTGGGGCTTACACATTTAAAGGGAAGCACACCCACCCGGCAGGAAATAGAAATAGCAAAAAATTACCTCGATGAAGACGAACTGAACATACTTAACCGGATGGTTACGGCCTACCTGGAGCTCGCCGAATTGCAGGCGTTGAACCGGAAACCCATGTATATGAAGGACTGGATAGCGCGCCTTGACGATTTTGTTAAAATGACAGGTAACGACGTTTTAGATCACTCCGGCACCATCAGCCACCAACAGGCGCTCGATAAAGCCACCATTGAATACGAGAAATATAAGGAACAAACTAAAAACGAACTATCAAGGGCCGAAAAGGACTTTTTGAAACAAATTGAGGCGACCGCCAAAAAGTTAAATAAAAAGAAGCCTAAGTAACCCGTTGCTGTCCGTAGTTTCCAAGCTACGGACGACTATGCCGGGAGACGCTGTCTCCCGGTCCCCGCGTGTAGGTTGCCCGCTTCCCTCCCCCCATTTTCAAAAAACCCTCCATCCCCTCCCAAAAAATCCGCACATTTGCATATCTGCACATTCGCACATCAAAAAAATGTCACTATCCGATTTTTTCACACCCATCGACCAAAAAATGATTGTCCCGGCAAAGGGGTATTATACCAGTCAGCTGGGTAGTAAAATCGAATACTATGCGGTTGATTTTCCGTCGATGGCGGATAAAACGGATATCGCCATCATCGGCGTGCAGGAAGACCGCCATGCCATCAACAATCCCGGCTGCGCCCTCGGTCCCGATTATGTGCGCGAAAAATTATACCGCCTGCACGAAGGCAACTACAATACCAAAATCGTGGACCTGGGCAACATACGCCGCGGCGCAACAGTTACCGATACGTACATCGCCCTGAAAACGGTAGTGAGCGAGCTGGTAAAAAAGGACATCATCCCCATCATCCTCGGCGGCGGGCAGGACCTTACCTACGCCCAGTACCTGGCCTACGAAGACCTGGAACAAAAGGTGGACCTGGTAATTGTGGATTCGCATTTCGACCTGGACGACGACGACAGCAACCCGGACAGTATTGAAACTACCTCCGAATCGTACCTCAACAAGATATTTCTGCACGAGCCCAACTACCTGTTCAACTTCAGCAACCTGGGCTATCAAACGTTTTTCACCAGCCAGGACAGCCTGCGGGTAATGGAAAAGCTTTATTTCGACGTGCACCGCCTGGGCGAACTGAGCGGCAATGTGGCCGTTGCCGAGCCGATAATCCGCAATGCGAACATGATTAGCTTTGACATCAGCGCCATCCGGTCGTCTGATGCCCCGGCCAATGCCAACGCAACGCCCAATGGCTTTTATGGCGAAGAGGCTTGCCAGGTAGCACGCTATGCCGGTTTTAATGATAAGCTGAGCTCGATTGGGTTCTATGAGTTTAACCCGGCGTATGATAATAACGGCCAAACGGCTACGCTGCTGGCGCAAATGATTTGGTATTTTATGGACGGGGTTTATAACCGCAAGCGCGATTTCCCGCTGAGCCCGAAATCGCAATACCTGATATACAAAACCAGCCTGAAGCACGACGACCACGAGCTGGTGTTTGTAAAAAGCAAAAAATCCGACCGCTGGTGGATGCAGGTGCCTTACCCCGCAGGCGGCTCAAAAAACGAACGCTTTCACCTGGTGCCCTGCCAATATGACGATTACAAGACCGCAGTATCCGGCGAAATGCCCGACCTTTGGTGGAGGACATATCAGAAATTGAATTGA
>JBDUDE010000338.1:0-11197 GCA_040003105.1 Mucilaginibacter sp.
ATTAACCGCATATAGCAATGCCTGTTCGCCGGGATTAACCGTTTTTTCAGCAAGTACCGGCAATTGCGGGTCGAACAAATCGATAACCGGGCCTTTAACAACATACGGTTTGCTGTCGGAATTTTCATCCATAACGGCAATTACGTCATAAGGCCCGCGCTCAACATACATGCTGTTTTTAAATGTTATTTTACCGGCTTTGGCATCGTTTTCATAACCCTCTTTTACCAGGCCGACAAACTTTTCGTCGTTACTAGCCTGCATCACAAATTCTTTCGGGTTTTGACGGAGTACATAAACTGCGCCTTTGCCCACCTTGAATTTTTGGTTTTCTTTTGTTGGGTTGATGCCAAGCAGTTTAAACAAATGCTGCGATGGTGCGGTAAATTTATTGCCGCTGGTGTCCCACCATTCCATTACAGACTGATAAGGGTCGTCATCCTTACCGCAGTAAATTAATACGCCCCCTTGCCTAACCCATGCAGCCAGTTGTTTGTGTACGTCCGCCGATACCGGTTTCATGTTGGAATAGCTCATCACCAAAACTTTAATGTCTTTTAGCGATGCGGCATAGCCCAGGTTTTCCATGTGCACCGTTTGTACCGGGATGCCGCGTTTTACCAGCGGCAATGTTTGCCCATAAAAATTAGAGAATTGCGGGTCCTCAAAACCATTATGTGTAGGAAAGCGCTGGAACATTAGCGTATTGCTCATCAGCACCCCTATCCCGTTTACGCCGGATACTTTATTGTTTGATTTTGGCATGCTGTTTAAAGCATTCACCATAACCTGCATTTGCGTTGAGTAAAAGTTGGGGATTAATATCTTTTCGTTACTGTTGAGTACCGGGTACGGATGAGTATAAATTCGCTCCGGCCATGGCATTACCTCGTAATCGGCAATCATGGGGTATAAAAGCTTGGCGGTAAATGTTGCCTGGTAGTTACGTTTGTAGTCGCTCCATTCGTGCACACGGTCCTCAATAGGGTCGGTCAAAAAGAATAGCTTGCGTTTGGTTGGCGCCGTCATTGATACCATCGACCCATATTCCAAAAATGCATTCTCAAACACGCGTTCTTTTTTCTCACCGTTAAAAAAAGTGGGCTCGCGTGAGGTGCCTGTCCATACCTGGGCGATGTAACCATCAATGCCGGGCAGCGAGGCCAAACTTGCTTCCGGGCTAACAATTTGCCACGAAGAATAATTGACCAGCGAATGCGTAGCGATGAAAACTTTAATGTTCATCCCCTTGCTTTTGCCATAGGTTTTGGCATAGCTGGATACCTGTTTGATGGCATCGTAATATAAATGATATTTCAGCTTGCTCGACAGGTAGGTATTTTCTGCCGATTCATCCTGCGGCTTCCAGGAGAAGCCGTAATATTTTTGCCATTCGGCTTTAAATGGTGCGCTGTAACCTGCGCGTGCCCAAAACTCGGGTTCCTCTAAAAATATGGTACTGATATTGGCATCGATAACCTTTTTAATAACATCCGTTTCCATGTAATTGATGAACGATTGCACCGGCACCACATAAGGCATGTTTTTGCCATGCATAATGGTGTCGCCTTTTTTGGTTAATTGGCCAACGCCCAGGTGGTTTTGCCCGTCGTATTTGCCTAAAAAGTAATCGTAATACTCGCCCCAGGCTATGCCGGTCATAAAGTTTACTTCATAGCCATGGTCGCGCCATGACTTTACGCGTTGCTCAAAGGTCATGCCCGGGCGGTCGTTAGTACCGTAAACAATGGCAATGTCCGAGCGTACATCAATCTCGGGCATCCATGGGCTGCTGGTTTGGAAAGCTGTTTTCTGCTTCGATAAAATTGGCTGCTGGTTTTGTGCGCCGGCTGTAAATGCCAGCGCAACAAATCCGCATAAAAAATATAAAGTGTTTTTCATAGGTAGGTGGTGGGGAAGAGATTCAAGAAGTCAGGAATCAAGAACCGAGAAAAACGAGCGGTTATCGCCGCAGCTTTTCCTGATTCCCATTCTTCATCTCAATTCTAATTTTTCATCTTACTTCTTGATTCTTGACCTCTTGATTCTTGACTTCTTGATTCTTGACTTCTTGATTCTCCTTAAGGAACCGCTACAGTTTTAACCTCGGTATAGTTGTAATAATTTAAGCCGTATGATATCCGCGCTCCCACACGTATATAATAGTTTCTTGCGGTTGGCAAAGCGCCGCCGGTGGTAGTTAGTGTTATGGTTTGCCCGATTTGTGCGTTGCCATCGCTGCCGCCATAAGTTACGTGGTTCGAATACCTGTTATCGTAGTTATTGTTAGCCACATAGGGGTTTTCGTTTATAAACAGGAAAACATCGCTCAAATTCAGCTGGAAAGCAGGGTTTGCAGTTCCCCTGGTTATTTTAAAGCTGGCGCTAACGGTGCCATCGGCATTAACCACCGGGGCACCAACGTAATCAATGTTTAAAAAAGGCTCCACTTTAAAATTCACGGTTGTTGTTCCCGATACATTTACCGTTTGGCTGTTATCAACAACTACAGCTCCTGCACCATCGGTTTGTACCAGCGGGACAAACGGGCCCTCCACACTTATTTTATACGTTGCTTTAAAAACCTTGGTATTGGTAAAAGTGCCATCCTGCCGCGATACAAAGTATTCTGGCGTGGGGTTTGCGCTATAGCTTGTTTCAAGCAATTTAACGCGCGTGCCGCTGCCGCCAGCTTCTGTTTGTACGCCTTTGCCGGTGGCTGCATCTGTTACGCTGCCCGTAATGGTCGAATTGGGCGCAGGGTAATTATCAATTTTTGAGCACGACCCTGCGGTAATTATCACCAGTAGTAATGCTGCGTAGTTAAATATCTTTTTCATGGTTATAAAAATTAATAGCCGGGGTTTTGAACTAAATTCTGACTTTTTGAAATGGCGCCCGAAGGTATTTGCTCATAGTACCACCTCGAATCAAATGTGTACCTGTCGTTTCTTTCATCCGTACGCGAGTCGAAGAAGTATTTGCCCGCAGTTGATGAGTAAAATGGCATCAGCACTTTGTAAATGGTTCCGTTTTGTTCCTTATCTGCGGTTCTCCACCTGCGCATATCCCACCAGGTTTTGTTTTCAAATGCGAGCTCTTTTCTGCGTTCGTTACGAACTATAGTGATATCGTTAAGTGCACCCGCACCGGCAAGCAAAGTTGCCCCGGCACGTTCACGTATCATATTGATATCGGTGAAGGCATCGTTAAGATAGTTTCCGCCCTGGCCTGCACTGTATAATTCGTACGCGGCTTCGGCCTGGTTTAACAGTACCTCGGCATAACGCATCTCTATCCAGGTATGGTCGTCATGGTTTTCGAGCACGTTGGCTGTTGGCAGGTTCGGGTCCAGGTTCTTGCGGATAGAAAAACCTGAAATGGCGCAAGTTTGGTCGCCGGTAAAAATACCACTCAGTCCTGCGGGGTTCATGGTACCGCCGCCGGGCAATGTGTAAGGTGTTTGTGCAGCCTGTGTTGAAGTAACCAAATCGGTTGAAGGGTAGTTAGATGTAGAGCCGGCAGGTAATAGCCTGCTTATACCGCCTGATGAGTTGCCGGTATAAATACCGCGGCGGATCTCGATGTTCTGATTTTTAAACACGTCGCCCGGAAATATAACGGTTGCCCTGAGCCTGGGTTCGGCATTGGTAAACATATCCATCGGTGTATTATATAAAATGTATTTCCCGTTTGCGTCAAGAGTTTTAAGGGTGCCATCATCGTTTTTAGGGATACCGTCATACATCTCAACCAGGTTTAAAGTCGGGTTGATCTCGGAAGAATAGCCATTACCACCCATTAGCTGGCGGGGCACATTGTAGGCATCATAGCCGTGTACCGACTCCGGATAGTGGTATTGCCTCACAAAAATATTTTCGGAGCTGGCGGCATCAAAAAACATATCAACAAAGTTTTGACACTGCGCATTTTTATCCGTAGCCGACCAACTTTTCTTATATAAGCTAAACTTACCGTCGAGCAATTTTGCAGCATCATAGGCTGCCTTAAAGTAGGTTACCGCTTTACCTGCGTCAATACCACATAACCTGTGCTGGCTGGCATCAAACAACGAAACCTGGTTGTATTTGGCAATGCTGCCCGCATACACCATAGCACGCGATTTAAATGCTGCGGCCGCATATTTTGTAGCCCTGCCAACCTGGTTGCTTTCAGGCAAATTGCTGTAGGCATAATCAAAATCTACAGCCAATGAATCGTATACCGCCGCTTCTGATGAACGGGGTATCTTTAACTCTTCGATGCTCGCCTTTAACTCATCAATTGTTTCGCCGGGCTTGGTGAGCACCTGGTTTACAATCGGGACACCGCCATACCGTTTTACCAGCGCAAAATATGTAGCACCGCGAATGAAGCGCGCTTCGCCCAGCCAGTTTTTTACCTGGTCGGCGCTAAAATTGCCGGAGTAGGCCGGCAAAGTCTGGATAAAATAGTCACACTCGCGTATCAGGGTATAGGCATCTCCCCAATAGCCAAAAGTTTCGGCTGTGGCGCTTGTTTGATCGCGGCTTAAGCCTTCGCCGGTAATACAGCTAAACGGACTTATTATCCAAAAAAAGTTTAACCCGCGGGTAGGCGAATACCTGAAATCTTCAATAGGCAACTGGCTGTAAATACGGGCCATGTATGATGTAACACCCCCGGTACTGCCAAATACATCCTTGTCCTGTATAATGTTTAAGGGCGTAGTGTTTAGTTTTTTACATGCTGATACCAGTACCAGGATGCTTAGTAATAAATATTTATACTTTTTCATGATGTCGGTTGATTATAGTTTGACATTTACGCCAAATGAGAAAATTTTATCAAGCGGATACAAATACCCGTAAGTACTTGAGGGGTGCTCCGGATCAAGGTATTTGAGTTTTGTCCAGGTTGCAATATTGTAACCGTTTGCAAACACCCTTATTCCTTTTACACCAATAGGCGATAAAATTTTATTGGGAATGGTATAGCCAATTTCTGCACTTTTCAGCCTTATGTAAGCTGCGCTTTGAATATTAAACAGCGAATTTTGGTCGGGCACCGAACCTGTGTAGGCAAAGTTGCCGGGCGTCCAAACTGTTTTCGGGTCATAAGGATCGGCTTTGGGGTCAGCCGGGTGGTACCTGTCTAAAAATTGGCTCAACGCGCTGCCGCCACCCCAAAGCGGGGTATTCAGCTGCTCAAAGTACGACACATCAACCATGCCCGTACCCTGGAACAGCGCGTTAAAATCGAAGCCTTTATAACTGCCGCTTAATGTTATCCCATAGGTTAGCAATGGGGCGCCGCTATAAGCAACCGGGTGCACGTCGTTATCATCAATTACGCCGTCGCCGTTATAATCCTGGTAAGCGTAGTCGCCAACAAGGGCGCCGCGGCCAACAAAAGTTGGGCTGTTAATTATATCACCATATGATGTAAACCGGCCTGCAGCTCCCTGGCCCCAATAACTACCGGTATTCCTGTTGTTCTGGTTGTTTCTCCAGTCAAGGTATGAGTTACCTGCTTTTGCCTGTACAACGGTCACATTCATGGTGCGTGTAAAGCCCATTGTGCCCTTTACTGAATAATTGAAAGCGCCGATATGGTTGCGGTGCGTTATTTCAAGGTCGATACCCTGAGTCCTGTCTGAGTTAAGGTTTTCCTGCGGCAGCGATGTTCCTACCACATCCGGAAGGCTTAGTATTTCTGTAGCCAGCAAGCCGGTACGGTTACGCCTGAAATAATCGAACGAGAAACCGAATAAGCCGTTCATTAGCTCGGCGTCGACACCAACGTCGAAAGTTTTCGAAGTGCTCCAGGTTATCAGCGGGTTAGGAAGGCCCTTATCGTTCACTGCATTTACAAATGTACCGTCAAATACCGACCCGCCAGGCAGCGTATTATTGCCGCCGCCCGCAGGATAAGTGTACCCGGTTAAAAATTGATAGCCAAGCGAGCTGTCGTCACCGGTTACACCGTACGATGCACGGAATTTCAGGTTATCAACGATTTTGCCCAAGGAGCTGTTTTTCCAGAAATCTTCTTCCGACACCCGCCAGCCGATTGACCCTGCCGGGAAAAAACCCCATTGTTTATTAAGCGTAAATTGCGATGAACCATCATCCCTGAAGCTAAACTCCGCCAGGTATTTTGATTTGTAGTCATAAGTTAAGCGGCCTACATACGCTTTATTAGTGTTTTTATAAAAATCGGATGTGCCGTTACCGTCCATAAAACCCTGCTGGTTAAGGCTGTTACCTGCAATCAGCTGGTCAACAGGCAAAGAAAGTTCGCGTTGGGCGAAAAAGTTGTCGGCGTTGCGGCTGCTTTGCTCGTATAGCAATAAGGCAGTTACGTTATGAACCTTGTTGAACGTATGATTATAGTTGATTGATAACTGTTGCAAATCGGTTGGATATTCATAAAACTCCCGCCTGATGGTGCTTGGCGACTGGTTTGAAATTGCGCTATAGGTGTTTGAGTTTGCGTCGTAGTTATATTGGTTATAAGCTTTCTGATAAATTTTATTATCAGCCATCTGGTAGTCGTAGTTGTACAGCCCTTTTATCGATAAGCCGTCGACACCCGGAATTTTATAGGTTAAATCAATTGACGACTGGAACCATTTGTTGTTAAAGATCTTGTAACCATCAATATTTGCATCAGCCAATGCAATAGGGTTAGAACCATCAACCTGCCCGTTGTTCAGGTAAGCGGGGTTATTATTTGCATAAATGGATTGCGTAGGCACTTGTCTCCAAAATGACCGGATAATCCACCAGGCATCCTGGTAAGGCTGGTTTTTTTGGTCCATGGTGCCGCTCAGGTTTAAATTAACCGTCAGATTTTTGCCAATACGGCTGGTTATGTTCGAACGAACATTATACCGTTTATAATCCAGGTCGCCACTCTGAAAAATTCCATCCTGCCCGGTGTACCCCGCGCTTAAAAAGTAATTCGTGTTTTCGCTGCCACCTGTTACGCTCAGGTTATGCTGAACCTGCGGCGCCGACTTGCGCACTACCGGCGAATACCAATCGGTGCTCGTTTTGCTGCCGTTTGCGTAGGCTTGTATTTGTTCGTCGGTGTATGACAGGTGCCCACCGTTAACATTATGCATGCTCAGCTCATTTGCCAATGTCATATAATCAACCGCGCCTACAGCCTTTGGCAAACCCGAAGGTACTTGCCAGCCATAGGTGCCGGTATAGTTAATCTCCATGGTGCCTTTTTTGCCTTTTTTGGTGGTAACCAAAATAACGCCGTTCGCTGCACGTACGCCGTAAACCGCTGCCGATGCATCCTTTAAAATTGATACACTTTCAACATCGTTAGGGTCCAGGCGGGTAATGTTATCCCGCGGGATTCCGTCAATAACCACTAAAGGGTTGCCGCCAAATCCACGGATATCGATAAAGTTGTCAAAATTACCGGGCTCGCTGCTGTTTTGTACCACCCGGAGGCCGGCAGCCTTACCGGTAAGCATATTTTCAACGTTCTCGTTTTTTGTGGCTACAATTTCCTGGTTGCTAACCGTGGCAATGGAACCTGTTAACGATACCTTCTTTTGCGTACCGTAACCTACAACCACCACTTCGTTCATCCTTGTTGAACTTGCAGCCAGGTTTATGGTGATAACTTTAAGGTCTTTAATAATTACCTCCTGGCTGGCGTAGCCCAAAAAGCTAAACACCAGCGTTTGGCCTATTGATGCGTTGATGGAAAATTGCCCGTCGATATTGGTTACAGTGCCTTCGGTGGTGCCTTTAAGCTTAACGGTTACACCCGGTAAAGGAAGTTTCGTCTCATCAAGCACCACACCTTTTATGCTGCTGATTTGCGCAATAGCCGGGGTGGCGAGGAGTAAAAACAAAAAGCCTGCAAGGCATAGCTGCAGCAACTTTTTGATTTTAACGCGATGGTATGCGTCATGACAGCGCCCACCATAATTGGTAAAAAGTTTCTTCATAAATAAATTGGTTAGTTGGTTTATAAAAATTCCTAAATCAGAATTACAGCATTATCAGGCTGGTTAAACCTGCTGGTTCTTCAATCGGCGAAACAATATTATACAGCGCGGTATTAAAGGATGGGTTAAAATTTGGGTTAATAGCGTTAAAAATTTATTAACCGGGGCAAATTAACCCGGATTTTAACCGGGGTGGCGTGGTATAAGGTTGGAGATTTTGTTACAATATGGTTAGCACCCGAAAAAAATAAACGCGGCTCATTACATAGCGATGGGTTTTAAACCCATCGCTATAAAGGTATTCATCGTGAATAGTCCTCGTTTATTCATTATCCTTCATTTATTCCTAATTTTATCACCATGAAGATTTTTTCGGAACTGAAAAAAAACCTGAAGAACGACTTTTCGAATTTGATACCTGTTAAGGTTGCGCTGCTGGGTGATACCCCAACACAATTGCTGGCTATTGCCTTGCGGGGAACAGGCTATGATATCGGATTAGACTTGCAACTTTGGGAAGCCGACTTTAACCAAATTGAACGGCAGGTATTCGACCCGTCTTCTGAATTTTATACCTTTAAACCCGATGTTGTAATTATCTTCCACTCAGCGCACCAACTGCTTCAAAAATATAACAAGTCAAACCCGGAAGATTACAGCAGCTTAGCCGAAGAACGATTAAAGCACGTTGAAAATCTTTCTGCCGCGATAAGTTCCGGCTTAACGGCGAAAATAATTTATTATAACTACCCCGAAATAAATGATGCTGTTTTTGGCAGCTATGCCAATAAAATGCAGTCATCATTCCTGTTTCAAACCCGCAGGCTTAATTATGGGTTGATGGAGTATGCAGTAAATAACCCCGGGTTTTACGTTTGCGATTTATCGGTTATTCAAAATCAGCACGGCAAAGCAACCCTTTTTCAACCATCGGTGTATATCAATACAGAAATGGTTTTAAGCATTGATATTTTACCAGCTGTTGCCGTACGTACTGTCGAAATTATCGCTGCCATGTACGGAAAAATTAAAAAATGCCTGGTGTTTGATTTGGATAACACTATTTGGGGCGGCATTATCGGTGATGACGGTTTAGAAAACATTCAGCTCGGCAGCCTGGGCATTGGAAAAGCATTTACCGAGCTGCAGCACTGGTTGAAAAAGCTAAAAAATAGGGGTATTATTCTCGCAGCCTGCAGCAAAAACACAGAAGCTATAGCAATTGAGACTTTTGAAAAGCACCCGGATATGGTTTTAAAAACCGATGATATTGCCATGTTCGCTATTAACTGGGATAATAAGGTTGATAACCTGCACCGTATTCAAAGCACACTGAATATTGGCTTCGATTCGATGGTATTTTTGGATGATAACCCGTTTGAGCGAAACATGGTTAAGGAGAACATCCCGGAAATCACCGTGCTTGAGTTGCCTTCCGACCCAGCTGATTTTTTGGAATACCTATACGGGCTGAACCTGTTTGACACGGCGTCTCTATCAAATGAAGACGCGGAGCGTACAACGCTTTACCAAACCGAAGCTAAGCGGACTACCGAAAAACAAAGTTTTGTTAACGAGGGTGATTTTTTAAAAAGCCTGAACATGGTTTCAATTATTGAACCATTTACTGCATTCAATATACCACGGGTTGCGCAGCTTACCCAACGTTCCAACCAGTTTAATTTGCGTAGCATAAGGTACACCGAACTGGAGTTGAAGAAACTTGCAGAATCCACAGATGCGATCACATGTTCATTTACGCTCGAAGATAAATTTGGCGACAATGGGTTGATAGCCGCTGTCATCCTCAAAAAAGAAAACGACGGCACTTTGTTTATAGATACCTGGTTAATGAGTTGCCGGGTGCTGAAACGGGGAATGGAAAACTTTGTATTAAATCAACTAATTGACGCCGCCGCTAAAAACGGCTTTAAATATTTAAAAGGCGAATACGTGCCCACAGCCAAAAACGGGATAGTTGGCAACCACTACAGAGACCTCGGATTTACAGAAGATAATGCCTATTGGTTAATACCCGTTGACAACTATCAAACAAAAAAAACCTTTATCAGCCGTAAATAATGGAGCACCCGGTAAATTATATCTACAACAAAATTGCCGCACTTAACCCCATGCACGGCAAAAAGCTAAAAAAGAATATCGCTTTTTTTGATGACCGATATTATGAATTAGCCGATGCGTTTTTCGAAAAATACACCGGCATATTGCAGGCTCAAAACAAAAATTTAGATTATGCCATCGACTGCTACCTGAAAATGATAGCCGATGTAAATGCCGAGACTGTTGAGTTTTTGCGCACCGGCCAATACAGCAGCACCACGTTCGACGAAGTTAACCACCGGGTTTACGCCCGCCCCGAAACCATGGAGTACTATATGCATGGTTTAATTATGTCGCAGTTTTTGTGGAAACATCATTACCAGGTAGTTGATTTTTTTATCAGCAATTTACCTGCTTACAAAGGTGACACAAAAAGCTATTTAGAAATTGGTGCCGGCCATGGCTACTACTTGTCAAAAGCGCTGGAGATTCTGGATGTATACACAAACTTTACCGTTGTAGATATCAGCGAAACTTCCATCGCGTTAGCAAAAGATTTTATAAAAGACGACCGTGTTGAGTTTAACCTGCAAAACATTTATGATTACAACAGCGATAATAAATTCGATTTTATAACCCTTGGCGAAGTACTGGAGCATGTAGAAAACCCGTTACAACTACTGATGAAAGTTAACGACCTGCTTAGCGAAGATGGCGTGTTATTTTTAACCACTCCCACCAATGCCCCGGCCATCGACCATATTTACTTGTTTGAAAGCGCAGATTTCATACAGGATTTGATACACGTAGCCGGCTTTAAGATTGAAAAAGAAGTGAATTTACTAACCGAGGATGTATCGCCTGAGCGGGCGGCAAAATTGAACATAGCCACCCTTTACGGCGCATTTGTTACTAAAGATAAAGCAGCTTATTTATAACCCCTATGGACAGAAACGAGATATTAAATACGGTAAATAATGTTTTCATCGATGTGCTTGATGATGATTCGCTGGTTTTAACCGAGGCAACCACAGCTAATGATGTGGAAGAATGGGATTCATTAAACCATATCCAATTGGTAGTAGCTATCGAACGGCAGTTTAAGATCCGCTTTGCATCGCAGGAGATTTTGAGCTGGCAAAATGTTGGGGAGATGGTTGATTCGATAGCTGCGAAGTT
>JBDUDE010000085.1:0-3319 GCA_040003105.1 Mucilaginibacter sp.
GGACAGGGAAACAGCTGTCAATTCATTTTATAACGTCCTTAATAATCCAAAGGATACGTTTGAGACTTATTTCCGCATGCTGCACAGTAACGGTAGTTGGGTTTGGATGTGGTCGAGGGGCAGCGTCTTCAAAGATGGCGATAATGCACAACTAGCCGTGATAGGTACACTGGTAGATATTACACACCACAAAAAAGCTGAAGAAATTATCCAACGCGAACGTATTATGTTGCGTACGCTGATTGATAACCTGCCCGATACCATTTATGTTAAGGATATTGAAGGACGTAAAATTATTGCTAATCGCGCCGACGTTGAATGTATAGGCGCTACAACCGAAGATGAGGTCTTAGGAAAAACAGACCTTGAGCTGTTTAACAACGACATTGGCAGGCGCGGTTATGAAGACGATATGCGGGCAATGAAAACAGGATTACCGATAATTAACAACGATGAGTATTTTTTAGATGCAACAGGCAAAATGCGCTGGTTGCAAACCACCAAAATACCTATTCGTAACGAACACGGCGAAGTTATCCGGATGCTGGGCATCGGCCACGATATTACCTTGCGAAAAGAATCGGACGAAAAGCTAAAGAAGTTAAACAAGGGGCTTAAAGAGCAATCTGAAGAGCTAAGAAAAAAAGCCGAAGACCTGAAGGAGCTTAACAGGCAGTTGGAAGAACAGAAAGAACAGCAGCTTGAAAGGGCAATAGCGCAGGGGAAATTTGAAATAGCATCCGAATTTTTGCACGATATAGGTAATGCCATGGTGGGTCTTGGCGCGCATCTTAACCGCATTAATCAAAGCCTCAGTAAAAATAACCTTGACAACCTTAAAAGTCTTTCTGCATTTTTAAAGACCAACGAAACGCAAATAGCAGGAGCTATTGGCGCCAATAAGGCCGGCGCCCTGGTATCAATTACGGATGGAATTGTAAGCGAACATGCGGTAAACGGAACGGACATACAAAAATCGGTAACTGAATTGCTGAATATCATCACCCATATACAGGAGATACTGAACATTCAGCGGCAACTGGTTAAAAACCATAAAGGCATGCAGGAACGCAAGCCGGTAGATATGGAAACCATTATCTACGATTGCCGGAGCATGCTGTTTGCTGCCATCGATAAAAAAGGCATACAGGTAAAAATAAATATCAAACCGGGCAACTACACCATAAAAGGCGACCATACCAAACTGATGCAGGTGATTTTAAATATCCTAAAAAACAGCATCGAAGCTATAGACCCGAACGCCAAAGAAAAAATAATTTCTATTGATATGTCCACCGGCGGTGTATTACAGCTGACCATTACCGACAACGGCAGCGGCTTTAGCGAACAAACAGCCAGCTTGTTTTTTGTACGTGGCTTTACCACCAAAAAAAGTGGCACGGGCCTGGGTCTTTACAATTGCCGCACTATTATTGAGAGCCACATAGGTTCGTTTAACATATCAAGCCCGGGGCCGGGTTTGGGAGCTACTACTACTATTAAGTTTAGTGTGTAGTTCTAAGTCCAAAGTCTTTAGTCTAAAGTCTTAAGCCGAAAGCGCACTATGCAGCCGATTTAAGACTTTAGGCTCAAGACTTGAGACTTCACCTATCCTTCGTAAGCCTTCTCCAAATCAGCAATAATCATCTTGCTCATTTTCATCATAGCGTTCATTACCCTTTTAGATTTTTCCGGGTCGCTGTCGTACATTAATTTAACCATAGCATCGGGCACTATTTGCCACGATACGCCGAATTTATCTTTAAGCCAGCCACATTGGCTTTTTTCACCGCCCTTTGAAAGTTCTTCCCAATAATGGTCAACCTCGTCCTGCGTTTCGCATTTCACATAAAACGAGATCGACTCATTAAATGTGAACTGGGGGCCACCGTCAAGTATCATAAACTCAACGCCGTTAAGGTAAAAAGTGGCGACCGTAATCTTGCCGTGGCCTCCGGTGTCAAGATGAGTTACGCTGCCAATCCTGCTGTCCTTAAAAACCGAGGTGTAAAAATTTAACGCTTCTTCAACATTACCGTTAAACCATAAAAATGGTGCAATGCGCTGTGCTGATGTTTCCATAGTAGTTGCCATAATTTTGTTTATTTTATTTATTCAAAGGTAGGCACCCCAATCACCTGCAACAATGGGTTACGGAGCCAAATTGAGGGGGCGATAATGACAACAGCCGCGTTAGCTTATAGTTTTATTTACCATTAGGTATTCATATTTCTGCATGATATAATTTAAAAAATTAATCTTTTTGATTAAATTTGAAATATGAAGGAACTCATTTTTTTGGTACACGAGGCAGAAGAGGGCGGTTACCATGCCGAGGCTGTCGGAGTTGGAATATTCGCAGAAGGCGACAATATGGATGATTTGAAAAAGAGTATTAAAAGCGGTATTGAGTGTTACTATGAGGGTACCTCCGATGCGCCTTCATTCGCCCATCTTCATTTTGTTAAAGATGAGATAATGGCGCTATGAAAACTCCACGAAGTTTAGCAGCGAAAGACCTTATAAAACTGCTGAAGCTATATGGATATGAAAGTGTATCGCAAAAGGGTAGTCATATCAAAGTGACTACTCAAAAAAATGGAGAGCATCATTTAGCCATCCCCAATCACGACCCGATAAAAACAGGTACATTGAACGCTATATTGAGGCAGGTGGCAGAACACTTGAACAAAAACAAGGAAGAAATTTTTAAAGAATTATTTTCCTGATATTTCGATCTCTCGTACATTCTATACTGCGGATTCTACCAGTCAATCACCAATCCAAAAAACCGTATCTTTGCACCCAATCGGTGAAGTTATTTTCATCGGCGAAATCATTCAATAATCGGTGGAATCAATAACAACGGCAGCAGTTTGGGAAAAAGGATACAACAATTACGGGCCCTGGCTTAAGGAGAAGTACAAGGGGCACCGTGTGTTTAAGGTGATTGTTGACGGCGGCTTTACCTGCCCCAACCGTGATGGATCAAAAGGCTATGGCGGGTGTACGTATTGTAATGTCGACTCCTTCACCCCTTCTGTATCGCGCAATGCACCTACGGTTCGCGAGCAGGTGATACAGGGTATGGAACGCGCCCGCACCGGCAACAAAGCCGACAAATTCATCATCTATTTTCAACCCAATACCAATACCTACGCCCCGGCTCATTATTTAAAAATGATGTATGACGAGGCCTTGAGTTATGGCACTGAAGACATCGTGGGCCTTTCGATTGGTACCCGGCCGGATTGCATTGACCAGGAAAAAATAGCCCTGCTGGAAAGCTATACCGACCGCTTTGATGTGGATTTGGAAA
>JBDUDE010000105.1:0-3317 GCA_040003105.1 Mucilaginibacter sp.
TGCGGTCTGACGACGACCTTCAACTTGGCATAAAAGTTAAACAGGCAAAACTGCCACAGGATGTGTTGGCCGGCAAAGGATATATTTGCCTGGAATGGTATAAAAACCTATCGCAATTTGGTAACGGGCTGTTAAAAAATTCCTTTTCAATATCAAATTATAAATTATCAATAACCATTGCCAACGTATTGTTTATGCTGGTAACGGTTGCCCTGCCTATGCTCGTGATGTTTATTTTTGGTACGGCAACAATTAGGCTCATGGCTGCGGTTATGCTTTTATTCCACATCGTATATATGACGGTTGTTCCGCCCAATAAATGGTGGTATGCTTTTATGATTCCTTTTTCAGCATTCTTTATTGGTTGGATAACTTTAAAGGCATCGGTAATAACCGTGAAGCAAGGGGGTATATACTGGCGCGATAATTTTTATTCGCTGAAGGACTTGAAATCAAACTAAAGCTACTACCGCGTGCAAATAGAAAAAAAGCGTCAAAAATCAACTCAATCAGCGAAATCAAATAATCAACGGTTCAGGGCTTTGATATATTCATGAAACAAATGCAGCGCTTTCCTCTTATCCTCCGTCAAATTAAAATCAAGCTTGTTCATTAAGTAATCCTCCAAATCAAAATCGGCACGCTTAGGCAATTCTTTTAACAACTCTCCCCTATGCTCCAGTCCAAATTTTAAGGCTTTATTGAATTCGGTCATAAATTCAACAGGGATAGGTTTGTTAGCAACCCACGCCGCAAACACAAACGGGAGGCCGGTAAACTTCTGCCATTCTTCGGCCAAATCGTACACATATTTGTACTGCTGTTTTTTGCCGAAGGTGCGATCACCAATCTGCACAAAGGCGGTATGCACGTCGCCCGGGGTAGCATAGTCCGGTGCGTTGGCTATCGTCCGATGATCGGCCTTCCAGTAGTTCTTGAGTAATACCAGTGCCAGCTTATTTGAAGAGCGCGACTCCGGGTCGAGCTGCAAGATATTGATATCTTTCGCCTCGCAGTTGCTGAAAATAAAAACCGAATTAACCGGACCTGATGCCCCTATGCAGTAATCAGAAACTATCTCCCAGCGCGGTAGGCTTAAAATGGCAGCCACGGGTATAAGCCCTATATCAACCTTATCGTCAATCAGTTTTTGTGCGCAATCTGACGGCATATCAAGACTCAGGTCAATCTTATTAATGACGTCGCTGTGCTGTATTCCGTATAAAAATGGTTTGGTATTGGTGTAGCTAACGGCTGATATTCGTATTTTGTTATCCAAGATGTTAAGATGTTTTCAGGTGGCCGGCGTTGTTAAAGTCGGTAATTTCAAACTTTTCGCCGTTGTGGTTTACTTTATAAAGCACCAGGTTTTGGTGTGGGAAGGTATCCATTTCGATAAGCGGCCTTTCGGTAAGCAGGCATAAAAGCAGGCGCATCGCGCGCCCGTGCATGCATATCAACACCGTTTTTTCTTCGGGGTGGCTCATAATAACTTTCAGTGCTTCCTGCTGTCGGGCTTTCACCTCGTTCGGGCTTTCACCGCCTTCAAATTTCGAGTCGAGCTTACCGTCCATCCAGTCGCGCATCAGTTGCAAAAATGCCGCTTTATTTTCGGTAGTTGCAGGTTGTCCCTCATGTATGCCCCAGGCCAGCTCGTCCAGCCCGGATAGTTTTTCATAAGGAATCCCCAAATCGATAAATTGTTGTATGCTTTGCTGCGTGCGCCTTAACGCAGAGATGTAAATTTTGTCAAAAGCCACATCCCCATAAGCCTCAAAAAACTGCCGCGCCTGTTTGCGCCCCTCATCGTTCAGGTTGGTATCCATGCCTCGCCCCTGCACAATGCCGCGTTTATTAAGGTCGGTTTGCCCGTGGCGCACTATGTATATTGTTTTGTTCATTAGTTCAGTTGTTCATTAGTTCATTGGTTGTAAAGCGGTGAACTAACGAAGCGTATATATTTTTTATTAATTATTTCTATCCTTTATTTTAACAAACTATGCCCCAATGAACAACTGAACTAATGACCCAATGACTAATTCACCACAGGCAGCCGGTAAAATTGTGGTTTGGCTTCTTCGGGGAACTCAAAGTTAGTGTAGTCGGTAACGACGTTGTAAAGCGTATCCCGTTCAATCGGTTCACGGCCTACATTCTTTATCAGTTCCACTAGTTGCTTGGTGCTCATGCCGGGGTGCTGCTCTTCGGCGCCGGCCATTGAATATATTTTGGTGGTATCGTCAAGCGTGCCATCAATATCATCCACCCCAAAGTTTAACGATAGCTGCGCCGTAGTGCGGCTTATCATGGCCCAGTATGCCTTTATGTGGTCGAAATTATCCAGGTAAATACGTGCAATGGCATAATTGCGCAAATCCTCAACCACGGTCGATTCCGGCACGTGCGACATCTGGTTATCCTGGTTACGGAATTTCAGCGGGATAAACGTTTGAAAGCCGCCGGTTTTATCCTGGAGCTCGCGCAGGCGTTCCATATGGTCGACACGGTGCCAGTGCTTTTCAATATGACCGTAAAGCATAGTTGCGTTTGACCTGGCGCCCAGCTTGTGCCATTCCTCGTGTATGGCCAGCCATTGGTCGCCCGTACACTTGTCTTTGGCAATTTGCTCTCGTATTTCGGGGTGAAAAATCTCCGCACCACCACCGGGGATTGATTCAAGTCCTGCATCAAGCATCAGCTTCATACCTGTGGCATAATCAATCTTAGCTTTCTTAAATATGTAATGGTACTCAACAGGTGTTAAAGCCTTAACATGCAGGTTGGGCCTATGCGCCTTTATTTTGCTGAACAATTCGCTGTAAAAGGCTACATCGTATTGCGGCAACACCCCGCCAACAATATGCACCTCGGTAACCGGCTCATCGTCGTATTTTTTTACGATGTCCATCATCTCGTCCATCGTATACTCCCACCCTTCCGATTTTTGTTTAATCAAACGGGAGTACGAACAAAACTTGCAATCATAAACACAAAGATTGGTTGGTTCGATATGGAAATTGCGGTTAAAATAGGTTTTGTTGCCGTGGCGTTTTTCGCGGATGTAATTGGCTAATACCCCAAGGTAGCCCAATTCACCTTCTTCGTACAGCAAAACGCCTTCATCAAATGTAATGCGTTCGCTGTGCAACACCTTTTCGGCAATTTGTTTTAAACCAGCAGGTAAGTGCGGATTTTGTAATAATATAAGCAGATTATCTTCGGCTTCCATTAATTAATATTTGTGCAAAAATAGGAAATGTTAGTGTAATTGGGGTGTAATATAAACGGAATCCGATGTGAAAACTGAAACATAGGAG
>JBDUDE010000025.1:0-3316 GCA_040003105.1 Mucilaginibacter sp.
GTTTAATTGATGATTAATATAACACAAAACTACATTGACTGTACTGTGCCCTTAAATGGTAAAAACGACAATATTACCTGTTGATTGCGACAACTGAATTCTCCACCTTTGTACATATTCAACACCGGAATTATGAAGCACGTTTCTATTTTATCGCTTTACGATGCAACCCTCACCAGCATCGACAGCAGTCACCAGATATTCACCCGGGTAAACGATTTTATGCGTTACCAGGGCAAATCATTGTTTTATGAAGTGCAGATTGTGGGCGTTTCAAAAAGTGTGGAGTTCGGGAATGGTCTCTATACCATCCGGGCGGATAAAACCATTAATGAAGTAAAAAAGACCGATGTAATAGTTTTGCCGCTGATATGCGGCGATTTCGTGAAAGCAATTGAAAAAAATGAAGGATATACAGGTTGGTTACTGTCGCAGTACCGAAATGGAGCCGAAATTGTATGCCTGTGCGTTGGTTCGTTCTATCTCGCATCAACGGGCTTACTTAACGAAGGAAAATGTGCCGTTCACTGGGCTGCTACAAACGAGTTTAAAGCAATGTTTCCGGCAGTGAAAGTTATTGACGATTCCATCATCACAGACGAAAAAGGCATTTACACCTGCGGCGGCGGCTATTCATACCTTAACCTGCTCCTGTATATCCTCGAAAAACATTTGGGCAAGGATATTTCCATACTGGCGTCAAAGATGTTTGAGATCGATATAGAACGGAAGAGCCAGAACCCGTACATGATATTTATGGGGCAAAAACGGCATGGTGACGAGTTGGTGCTCGAATCGCAGGAGTATATCGAAAACAACCCGGGGATAGTATTTTCTGTGGATGAAGTTTGCGGGAAGTTTTCAATTGGCAGACGAACGTTTGAGCGCCGGTTTAAAAAAAGCACCGGCAATTCTATAGCCGAATACATACAGCGCGTAAAGGTTGAGTTCGCAAAAAAACACCTGGAAGCCGGCAAGAAAACGGTTAATGAGATTATTTATGAAACAGGATACAATGATATCGATGCGTTCAGGAAGGTGTTCAGGAAATTCACAGATCTGTCCCCCAACGATTACCGGAAGAAGTATGCAGGTTGAATTAATCAGACCGGCTGCCCGAACTGTATCAAATACCCGTTGTTATCGTATATGGCAAACTCCCGCATGCCATAGTTAAACGTTTCCAATTCGTAGCAATTGTGCGTGATGACTTTTAGGTGTTCCCATAATTCGTCCACATTATCTACAGTAATGTAGATGGAGCCGGTAAAGGTTGGTTTATCAAACGGGATGTGCGCATTTGGAGCAGAAACCATAATCTCCACCTCATCGCGCGAGAGACTTGCCCAGGTCCAGTCCTCATTTATCCCGTTACAGGTAAAGCCGAGTATCTCGATATAAAATTCGACGGTAAATTTTACCTGCTTCGTATAAATTACAGGCCGTAAGGCGATGAGCTTCATATCGCTAAATTATATTAATTAACTATAAATACATAATTAAGCTTTTGCGGGGCAGAATCAGGAGACAGGAGACAAGAGTCAATATGAAAAATAAAGTCCCCTGGCTATTTTAAATACAAAAAAACAATCGCAGCAATCACCGCGCCCAAAATCGGTCCTAATACCGGTATCCATGCATATTGCCAATCGCTGGTGCCTTTATTTTTTATGGGAAGGAGAAAGTGAATAATTCGTGGGCCCAAATCACGGGCCGGATTTATGGCATATCCTGTAGTTCCGCCAAGCGCCAAGCCGATTACCCAAACCAAAAACGCAACCGGCAGCGCCCCAACGGAGCCGAGGCCAATGGGCGTCTTGCTTGGAATAATTTGTGCATCGGCGATATAAAAAACAACAAATATCAGCACGAATGCACCTATAATTTCGCTGGCGATGTTGGAAACATAATTACGGATGGCGGGCCCGGTGCAAAATATGGCGAGAATGAATGCGGGGTTGTTGGTTTTCTTGAAATGGTCGTAATACATTACCCATACTAAAAATGCGCCTAAAAACGCCCCCAGCATTTGTGCCAGGATGTACGGTCCCACTTTTGCCCAGGCAAATTTACCGGCAACTGCCAGCCCGATGGTAACCGCCGGGTTTAAATGGGCGCCGCTATAAGGACCGGCCACTACCACGCCAACAAAAACGGCCAGGCCCCAGGCCGTGGTTATTACCATCCAGCCGCTGTTATTGCCTTTAGTATCGTTTAATAAAACGTTTGCAACAACGCCGTCGCCTAATAATATCAGTAACATGGTGCCGATAAATTCGGCCATAAATGGTGACATATTGTTTATTTAATTGTAGAGACACAATACTTGTGTCTCTGAATTTACATGGTTATTTTACTTGCGGATTACCTGTCAGCAGGAGACGCAAATATTGCGTCTCTACGATTTTGACCAGCTTTGCGTTGCCGCTACCGCCCGTTTCCAACCCGCCATTGCGTGCTGCACTGCTGCGACATCTTCCACCGGCATAAAATCCCGTTCAGTTTGCCATTGCTGTTGTATTTCTTCAACGTTGTTCCAATAGCCAACCGCCAAACCAGCGAGGTAGGCCGCACCCAGTGCGGTGGTTTCAACTATATGTGGCCTGATTACCTTACAGTCCAGCAAATCGGCCTGGAACTGCATCAGGAGGTTATTGGCTGTTGCGCCGCCGTCAACGCGTAATTCTTTTATGGGCAGGCCCGCATCAGCTTCCATGGCTTTTAAAACATCAACCGTTTGGTAGGCAATTGCTTCTATTGCGGCGCGGGCTATGTGGGCCGCTGTTGTGCCGCGGGTGATACCTACAAGGGTGCCGCGGGCATCAGGGTCCCAATATGGTGCGCCGAGGCCTGCAAAAGCCGGTACAAAATATACCCCGCCGGTGTCCGTTACACTTAAAGCCAACTGCTCAACCTCTGCCGAGGTTTTTATTATGCCCAGGCCATCACGCAGCCATTGTACCACTGCCCCACCTATAAATATACTGCCTTCAAAGGCATATTGAATTTGCCCGTTTATTTTCCAGGCGATAGTGGTGAGCAGGTTATTTTTCGATTCGATAAATTCGGCGCCGATATTCATGAGCATAAAACAGCCGGTGCCATAGGTGTTTTTAACCATGCCCTTGTCAATGCACATTTGCCCGAACAGTGCTGCTTGCTGGTCGCCTGCTATGCCGGCGATCGGAACTTTTGATGCGAATATGGTGGTGTCGGTTTCGCCGTAAACTTCGCTGGATTGTTTTACCTCGGGCAACATACTGGCAGGCACGTCGAATATTTTTAATAAGTCATCGTCCCATTGCTGCGTACGAAT
>JBDUDE010000132.1:0-3312 GCA_040003105.1 Mucilaginibacter sp.
AATTGGTAAAACTTAAATAAGCAATAACTATTACGGCATAACGATTGGCTGTTTATTTCTCAGCCTGCTGAATTTGCTTTTTAGCGTCAAAAAATACTTTTCGTAAAAGAAATACGACAGGGAAGAAATAACGACTATAAATATAATATTACCCGGAAAGGTAACCATATACTTAGGCAGCTTCGCACTGCCGAATGTAAATAATTGCTGCCAAATGTAGATACTGTAAGAGAGTATCCCAACAATTGACAGGACGCTTGAATTCAGTATCCTAAAAATCCAATCGCGGGACGGCACCATATTGCTTACAATAATATATCCGGTTAAAGCAGCAATAATTAAATTTACACAAACAGACTTAAAGCTGTAAAAGGTATCGTACCCCAAATAAAACAACAGGAAAATGGCTAATATATTGATAACAACTTTATAACGGAACAACCATTTATAATCCAATTGTTTGTTAAATGCCAATATGGCAAGCAGGCAGCCGGTGGCTATCGACTGAAATTTAACTAAAATATGCGTAAATAAATAAAATACGCCCTCGTTCAGCGGCTTAAACAATTCCTGCAACCCGCACAGTAACGGCAATACCAGCACGATAAAAAGCACGGCGTAGTAAAAAGCCCTCCGGCTCCTTTTTAAGATAAATGGAAAAACAATATAAAACTGCTCTTCTACCGATAGCGACCAATAATGCGATACCTCAGGCGTGAAATGGTTTCGCCTGAAATAGCTTAAATCCATCACATAAAACATTGCGCCCAAATATTGAAACACCGGGATTTGCAGGTGGAAAATAACATCTAAAACAAACAGTACCGCCAGGTATAAGTAAGCAACGGGAAATATCCGCAACATACGCCTTATATAAAAACTCTTTAACGACAAAGTTCCGGTGGTTTTTTGTTCTTTTAAACAAAGGCTGGTGATTAAAAAGCCGCTTAGAACAAAAAATATATTTACGCCAAGGCCGCCGTCAAAAAAAACCACGTACCATTTATACCAGGATAGCGCGAGGTGCGAAAAAACAACCATAATGATGGCCGCGCCTCTTAATCCGTTTAACGACGGATAATATTTTTCGGCAATTGCCTCGGAGACCAACTTGATTTTTGCTTGCGGAACCGGGATTTTGTTAAAAGCCATCAAGAAACCTAAACGGAGATTATTAAGGAAGTAAGGTTCATCTGTGCATAATTCGGCCAGATGATTGTGCCCAGGAGCGGATTCGAACCGCCACATCCTTACGAATGCCACCCCCTCAAGATGGTGCGTCTACCAATTTCGCCACCTGGGCAGTTATATGCTTTGAGCCGTTAGATATGAGATTTGAGGCTTTAATTTCTTATCTCAATACCCATATCTAACATCTCATATCTAAAAAGGATGTGCCCGAAGAGAGACTCGAACTCTCAAGAGACAATTCTCAACGGCTTCTGAGACCGCAACGTTTACCAATTTCGCCATCCGGGCATTTTGAAGAGATTTGAGCATTGAGATTAGCAGCAGTTCTGTTGTCTCATATCTCACATCTCAAATCAATTAATCTAAACAAGGATGCAAATATAATTTTTTAATGTAAAAAGCCATTCATTAAATATAAAAATCAGCAATGGGTTGCAACGTGGCGTTATAAAAATTAATTTCGGGTAATCTATATAATTCTTTATCCAGGTTAAAATGAAAAATTTTCGTTTATCAACTACTTGTTTGTTAGCGTCTTTGCTGCTTGCCGCAACGCTAAAAGCGCAAAACATAGTTCCATTGCAAACTGGCAAACCCACCAGCATACGCGGCCTTTCGGTTGTTGATGATAATGTTGCGTGGATAAGCGGCAGCCGCGGGTACATCGCTATTACACGCGATGGCGGTAAAAACTGGGACTGGACACAGGTAAAAGGCTTTGAGAAAGCCGACTTCAGGGACATTGAAGCATTTTCGGAGAAATCGGCAGTTATTATGAGCTCCGGCACACCGGCACTGGTTTTAAAAACTACCGACGGCGGTGCCACCTGGCATGAAAAATACCGCAACACCGATACCACCTATTTTTTAGATGCCATGGATTTTGACAGCCCAAAACACGGTTTAATTTTAGGCGACCCTATAAAAAACAAGTTCCTGCTGCTGGAAACCAATGACGGCGGCGAAACCTGGGCGCCATTTAAAAACCAACCGGATGCGCTGCCGGGCGAAGCTTCGTTTGCGGCCAGCGGGACTTGTTTAAGGGTTGTGCCTAATTGGATTTACATAGCGTCAGGAGGAGTTAAAACCCGTTTATTGACTTATTCAAAAGAAAACTCATGGGGTTATTCAGACCTTCCGATAACACATGGTAAGCCCAGTCAGGGGGCATTTTCATTTGCCCTTGGAAAAAACAACGGTATTGTTGTCGGCGGCGACTACGAGAAAGATAAAAAAACGGATTCGCTTGCAGCAATTCATACGGTGCATCCTTTTCTAATTTTTAAAGTCCCTGAGCAACAGCCCGGCGGTTTTCAGTCGTGTGTTGAGTTTATAACAGGTACCACATTCCTCTCGACCGGCACCCCGGGAAGCAATATTACCACCGATGGCGGCAATACCTGGAAACAAATTGATACCACCAGCTATAACGTTTGCCGCAAGGCCAAACACGGAAAACTGGTATTATTAGCTGGTAACGGCGGCAAAATTGGAATTTTTAAACTGTAGCAAGCTGGCAATGAAGCGCTTAAAATCCTAAAAAAATAAATTAAAATAAGGCTTGCATAGGCAGTTGAATAGTCCTATATTTGCACCACTTTAAACGGAAACGGATAAAGTATGATTCCGTAGCTCAGCTGGTAGAGCATAACACTTTTAATGTTGGGGTCCTGGGTTCGAATCCCAGCGGGATCACGAAATATAGCTGGATACATTGTATCTGGCTATTTTTGTTTTTAACGATTTGAGCTGTCAAGGTATTACTTAACTTTACCAATACAAGAAAAATACTTTGAGCTAGCTCAGCATCTTTGTATTAAGTGTAAATTACTAATTTATAAATTGAGAAAGATATTATACTTACTCCTAATCTTAACATCTTCTGCTTATGGCCAGGAAGTAGAAATCGGAACGATTTTTACGATTGAATTCAATAATCCTAAAAACAATATGGACTTTAGAGTATGTTTAAATTTCTGTTGATAAGTTGATAAAGAAAATTCAAAGAGAATCGGCAGCATTAGTTTAGATTTTACCACAAATCGAACTAACAGATGCAAACAAAATTTACAGAGCTAACCGATTCTCAATGGCAATATATAGAGAAAATATTAGAAAAAG
>JBDUDE010000027.1:0-3308 GCA_040003105.1 Mucilaginibacter sp.
TAAGGATAATTATATATTTTAGGTTTGTAAAATCAACAGCAATAAAAAATGATACTATCCAAATCATGTGAATACGCCATCAGGGCAACCGTATACGTTGCCCTTAAAAGCAGGAAAAATGAAAAGACAGGCATCATAGAAGTTGCGGAAGCAGTTGGCTCGCCCATGTATTTTACAGGCAAAATATTGCAAACGCTGGTCCGCAAGAAAATCCTTTCTTCGGCAAAGGGTCCCACCGGTGGTTTTTACATTGAAAACGGGGAAAAGGTTTTCCTTATTGATATTGTCAGGGCCATTGATGGCAATGGTTTATTTACCTCTTGTGTACTGGGTTTGGAAAAGTGTTCGGAAACACAGCCCTGCCCCATGCACGAACAAGTAAAACCGATCAGGGATATGTTAATGACCGAGTTCAGCAAGACGCCGGTAACCGGACTGGTAGAGGAATTCGGGCTGAATAAATACTTTTTGAAATAAAAAATTTGGCCCAATAAAAGACATTTATATCTTTTATTAAAAATATGATATAAACTATAGATGGCGGAAATGAAACTTAATATAGTTTGACTTGTCTCCAATAAGATAATATGATTTAAATCATATTTAAAGCCAAGAGCGGTCACTTCTAAGCTCACTACTTCCTCCTACTTTTATCGTACTTAAAAAAAACAAAAATGAAAAATTTGAAGACCTTACTTCCGACGCTGCTTGTAGCAGGTATGACCCTTTTATATGCGTGTGGGCCGTCAAACGGCGACTCCGCGACAGACAGCACTAAGGCAACTGCGCCGGCGGCAACCGCTGACATTGACCCGGCGGCCAAAAGCGACAGCAAAGGCATAGGCAAGTTTACCGATGTGAAGCTGGCTGCTATGGACCCCGCAATGGCCGACAAAGGCCAGGTTGTGTTCGGCGCAAAATGCGCCGCTTGTCATAAAACCACCGACCAAAAGATAGTTGGTCCGGGGCTAAAGGACATTACCAAAAGACGCACGCCCGAATGGATCATGAACCAGATTACCAACCCGGTAGAAATGGAACAGAAAGACCCTGTTGGCAAAGCGCTGCTTGAAAAGCACCTGACCCAAATGACGTTCCAGAATGTATCGGATGACGAAACCCGGCAGCTACTGGAATATTTTAGAAAAAATGATAGTAAATAAAACTTAAACAATAAAAATCATGAAGTTTTCGAACTATAAAATATTGGCGCCTATGCTGGCTTTGCTGGCGGGCAGTACAATTTACGGATGTAAACCAGGTAAGGCCGGCTCGTCCGTTGATGCTGATGCAGCACAAAAAGTATACGTTGCCCCTGGTAAATATGATGAAGTTTACGCCTTTTTATCAGGTGGTTTTAGTGGTCAGGTAGCTGCATACGGTATCCCTTCGGGCCGTTTATTAAAAGTAATTCCGGTTTTTTCACAAAACGCTGAAAACGGATATGGATATTCGGAAGAAACAAAACCGATGCTGAATACCTCACATGGTTTCGTTCCCTGGGATGACTCCCACCACCCGGAATTGTCTAAAACAAACGGCGAGGATGACGGCCGCTGGTTATTCATTAACGGGAACAATACCCCGCGTATAGCAAGGATTAACCTGGCTACTTTTAAAACAGTTGAAATACTCGAACTGCCCAATATCGGAGGTAATCACGCTTCTCCGTTTTGTACAGAAAACACAGAGTATGTAGTGGGTAACACCCGTTTTAGCGAACCGCTTGATAACAGTAACGGCGATGTGCCCATTGACAGCTACAAGAAAAATTTCAAAGGGGCCGTATCTTTTGTTAAGGTTGATAAGGACAAGGGAGCCATGAACCTTGCATTCCAGCTAATTGTACCTCCATTTAACTATGACCTGGCGCATGCGGGTAAAGGCCCCTCACATGATTGGATATTCTTTACTTGTTACAATACGGAGCAAGCAAACACCCTATTAGAGGTAAATGCGAGTCAGCGCGACAAAGATTTTATAATGGCAGTGAACTGGAAAAAGGCGGAGGAATTAATAGCCGCCGGAAAGGGTACTAAAATAACCGCCAAATTTGCGCACAACGTCTATAACGAAAATACGCATACCGCTACTTCAGTTATGGAGACAGGAACGCAAACACTGGATGTCACCAAATTTCCAGGCTTGATTTATTACATGCCTTGCCCCAAATCTCCGCATGGCGTTGATGTAACCCCCGACGGAGAATACATGGCGGCCAGCGGAAAACTTGCGGCTGTTATTCCGGTTTTTTCCTTCAAAAAGATGCTTGCTGCGATAGACAAAAAGCAGTATGATGGAATGATTGATGGTGTGTTGCCCGTGTTAAAGTATGAAGCTGTTCTGCATGGTGAAGTTAAAAAACCAGGTCTTGGGCCTTTACATACTGAATTTGATGGCAAGGGTTATGCTTACACCACCATGTTCGTATCATCCGAAGTAGTGAAATGGAAGATAGATAACCTTGAAATTATTGACAGGATACCTTCTTATTATTCACCGGGCCACTTGTCAATTGTCGGCGGAGATTCAAAAAAACCGTTTGGTAAATACCTGCTTGCGCTGAACAAAATTACCAAGGACAGGTACCTGCCAACAGGCCCGGAATTGGCCCAGGCTTGCCAGCTGATAGACATCACAGGGAACAAAATGAAGCTATTGCTTGATTTTCCGACTATTGGCGAACCGCATTACGCGCAAATGATCCCGGCGGAAAAGATCCTTAAAAACCAGGTAAAATTCTTCAAGCTGGAGGAAAATAAAAATGCCTATGTAACTAAATCTGAAAAAGATACCAAGGTAGTCAGGAACGGCAACCGTGTTGATGTGTATATGACAGCAATCCGCTCACACCTGGCGCCTGATAACATTGAAGGCATCAAAATTGGTGATGAGGTTTATGTGCACGTAACCAACCTTGAGCAGGATTGGGATGTGCCGCACGGCTTCGCAATTAAAGGGGCAAGCAATGCAGAACTGTTGGTTATGCCAGGCGAAACCTGTACCCTAAAATGGGTTCCGGGCCTGGTAGGGATTGTTCCTTTCTACTGTACCGACTTTTGTTCAGCACTTCACCAGGAAATGCAGGGTTATTTCAGGGTATCCCCGGCGGGCTCAAATGTGCCCATCAAATTCTCTATCGGTGAAAACCCGGTAGCTCAATAATATAAATCATAGCGTATGGTGTTAAAAAAAGCACCATACGTCTATGCTAATTTACAAATCATGAAACCATTTACCAGGATATTGATATTCATTAGCTGCTTGCTAATGTCAAGCGCCTATTTTCTACCGCTTTGGCATATCTT
>JBDUDE010000003.1:0-3306 GCA_040003105.1 Mucilaginibacter sp.
TACTTCCTCGTTATCAACGGCAAGCCCCGGGGGCCTTTTAGTGTTGAGCAGTTAAAGGAACATAAAATACGCCCCGGCGATTTTTTAAAAACCGCCGCGATGGACGATTATAAAGAAGCCCATGAAATTGCCGAACTGCGCGAACTACTGGGTTTTAAAAAGCAGTCGGTTATTCCACAATACTTCGGCAGTTTCGACCAGCGCCTGATGGCCGTGGCGATTGATTGGTTTTTTGTTTGGGGTGCTTGTATTATTATCGCCTTTATATTGGTAATGTTTGTTAATGACACAGCTACCCGGTCGGTAATAGCCCTGAGCACGCTTGTTTTAGCACCTACGGTTAGCATAATTTATCACATTATTATGGAGTGCTCGGCAAAACAGGCCACCTACGGCAAGCAAATATTAAAAATTAAAGTGTGTGATATGCAGGGCGAACGCATCAGCGCCGGCATGGCAGTCGGACGTAACCTGGCAAGAATTTTTTCAGTGGCAACGTTCTTTGTCGGTTATGTGATGAGCTTTTTTACCAAACAACAGCAAGCGCTGCACGATATAATAGCGGGTACGCTGGTTATGAAGGACAGGCTGGTTTAGACCATAGTCCATGGACTATGGACCATCGACCACAGGCCATAGGAAAGGCGGTAGCAGAAACTGTGCGAATTGCTAAATACTTTCTTTTCTATGGTCTATCGACTATGGTCCATGGACTCCGTTTCTCCTCACCACATAAGCTCCCGTAAACTCATCATGCCAGGCTTGGCGATGCGGGTCCCACAAAACCCTCAAAAAGCCCAGGTAAAACATTAGCCTTGAGAGTATTTTATAAATATTACGCTTAAGTGCGGTCAAAAACCCAATGTTGCCGCCATCAACGTTAACAACAACCAATTTGCAAATTCTTTTGCCGATGCTGCCTTTCATGGGCATCGTTTCGCAAATGGTGTTGTATAATATAATAACTGTATGCAAAATAAACAGTGCAAGTAGCATATCTCCCGGCGAATCCGAATCGATAACGCCTGATTGCGTCAGCTTATAAAAAATGAGATATGCGATAACTCCCATTATGAGCGAATCAATGCCATATGCTGACAGTCGCCACCAAAATGATGCAAGGTTGCTTATTGCCGGAAAATAGATACCCATGCCCTCAAAGTAGGAATAGAGTTCGGGCACATCGCACGCGTCTTCCCAGTTGCCTGCCGCAGGCGATAGTACACGGGTATCGATATCAAGGTGCTGGCGTATCAGTTCATTAAAAGTGAAAGGTCCTTTTTCCCTGCCGTTTTTTATGATATGATAGGCCTCGCTCATTTGGTAAGCTACCGTTTAACTACATAGGTTTTTGCAAAAATATCATGCCAGCTCTGCTTATGTTCGTTCCATAAAATATTAAGAAAGCCGATGCCGAACACGGTGCCTGATACTATTTTGCCCAGGTTACGTAAAAACGCATTTACAAAAGTAAGCCGCAGCCCGTCAATATCAACCACAACCATCCGGCACAACTTTTTCCCAAGGCTACCCTGCATTGGCGAGGCCTCGCAAGCGGCATGATAAATAATCATCACCAGGTTCAAAATGCCTATCAGCAAAAAAACATCCTTCAACGGCATTATGTCAGTAACCGGCGCTTTCATCATTTGTTCAACCGTAGGCAGCTTAAATGTAAGTCCGGCCGAAACAAGCAAGGTTAATACAAAATTGTTTATAAAAGAAAGGATCACATAGTCGATAACCCACGCCAGTAAGCGCCAGCCAAATGAAGCCAAATTATCGCCGGTAGGCAGATAAATTCCCTGTGATTCAAAATAAGGATAAAACTCGGGCAGGTCGCAGGCATCTTCCCAGGTGTCGGCCAGTGGCGATAATACCCTTGTGTGGATATCCAGGTCCATCGCCGTTAATTCATTAAATGTATATGGGCCCTGTTGCTCGTTGTTTTCTAAAATATAATATTCGTGTGCCATGTTTACGTAGTACGGTTTGAAGATATAAATATCAACGTTTGTTTACATTTTATGCGATGGTGCCATAAAAAGGTAACTCACCGCCGTAAAGTTAAACCCTTTAACAGCAAAAGTGCGCGGTTTACCGTTTTTTTATGCGGTGCATCAAAAAACTGCGAATTGCTGGATGGAATAAAATGTTTAATTTTATTGAACAGTGAAAACTAAAATGCAACTGGTATAAACAATAAGTTTGCCGGGGCTCATTATCAAAACGATGCATAAATTGCCGCTACCCCATAATGAAAAGGCACGCTTAAAGGCGCTTCATAATTATGCTATTTTAGATTCATTAAACGAACCGGAATTTGACCGCATTACTGAACTTGCATCTATTATTTGCGATGTGCCTATTTCACTGATAACCCTTATCGACGAAAAACGCCAGTGGTTTAAATCGGCGAACGGTGTTGCGGGAACAGGAACGCCAAGGGATATATCATTTTGCCAGTATACTATAATGGATACCGCCATTTTAGAGGTAGAAGATGCGACAAAGGACGATCGTTTTAAGGATAATGAATTTGTTGTTAACGAGCCCGCCGTTCGCTTTTATGCCGGATATCCTTTGGTCGACCCGCAGGGTTACGCACTGGGTTCGTTATGCGTTATCGACCAAAAACCGAAAATATTAACCGACAAACAAAAAAAGGCGCTCGAGTTGTTAGCCGCCGAGACTATTTCGCTCATAGTGGAGCGAAGGCAAAAAGAGGAACTGCGGAATTTTGAAAAGCTTTTTACACTATCGAACGATTTAGTTTTTGTTGGCGGAATCGATGGCTTTTTCAAGAAGATAAACCCGGCTTTTACAAAAATATTTGGCTGGAGTGAAGAACACCTGTTAAACACTTCGAGTTTTGAATTTTATCATCCCGATGATATTGAAAGCACCGCGAAGGAACTGCAAAAGTTAGCGGACGGTAGCAGCACCGCTAATTTTTTACAACGTTTTAAAACCAGTACCGGTGAATATAAAACCATTGAGTGGACATCAACCCCGGAAACTGCCAGCGGCCACATATTCGGCATAGGCCGCGATGTGTCTGACTTAGTGTTAAAGGAAAAGCAACTTGCTGCCAGTGAGGAAAAGCTGAGGATGTTCTTCCAAAACTCGCTTGGCTTAATGTTTACACATGATTTAAAGGGCAAATTCTTGTCGATAAACAACGCCGGCGCGGCAGTTTTAGGCTACACTCCGGCTGAGCTGATGCAAATGTCGCTATATGACGTTAACCAGCCAGAGTTTCATGCAGCGGTGGACGAATATCTCGAAAAAATACAAACAGAGGGC
>JBDUDE010000362.1:0-3298 GCA_040003105.1 Mucilaginibacter sp.
ACAAAAAAACGGCTGATTTAATTAAAACCATGCAGGCTTTCAGTAAATTAATGGAAGTTTACAAAGTGGTTGATTATATGGGTTACGCAACCTCGGCTATGCGCGAGGCGGATAACGGAGAAGAGATAGCCAAACTGATAAAAAATGAGGCCGGCCTCGATATTGAAATAGTGCATGGCCAAAAAGAAGCTGGGATGATTTATGCCAGCCATGCCGAGCAAACTATCGATAAAAGCAAAAATTACCTCTACATTGATGTAGGCGGCGGTAGTACCGAACTGTCGTTTTTTTCGTCGGGAGAAATGTGGGCCTCACAGTCGTTCAATATCGGTACTATCCGCATGTTGGACAACCAGGATACCGAAGAAAACTGGAACGACATGAGGGATTTTATTCGCGAAAACACCAAACAGTTTAAGGTGATATCGGGCATCGGCACGGGCGGAAATATCAATAAACTGTATAAACTGTCGGAAGAAAAAGACAAAGCGCCTTTAAGTTTTGGTAAATTAAAAGCGCTTTACAGTTATTTAACCTCATTTTCGCTTAAAGACAGGATAAATGTGCTGGGCCTGAATCAGGACCGCGCCGATGTAATTATACCCGCCTGCGAAATTTATATGACCGTTATGAAGTGGGCAAACATTAAAAATATATACGTGCCGACGGTCGGTTTGGTGGATGGAGTGATACAAACGCTTATTGAAAAAAACTTTCCAAAAGCCGGTTAAATTTATTTTAAGAAATTGTTTAAAAATTAAAAAACTTATTACTACTTTTGTAATGCCCTCTCAAAGGGCATGTTTTTCATAGGTAGATGTAGGGTCGAGTATTTATATTCGACCCTTTTTTTGTGCCTTTAAGTCTGTAGATTTGTCGCTTGTATGGAAATGAAGAAAAAGATTGTAGTAGCGATTACAGGTGCCAGTGGCTCTATCTACGCAAAACTATTGCTGCAAAAGCTGCAGCAGTTACCGTCGCAAATTGCCGAAGTGTCGGTTGTAATGTCGGACAATGCAAAAGATGTCTGGAAATTTGAGCTGGATAACGAAGACTACAACAATATCCCCTACAAAATATACCCTAAAACAGATTTTATGGCGCCGTTTGCATCAGGCTCCGCAAAGTTTGATACCATGGTGATAGTGCCCTGTTCAATGGGCACGCTTGGCCGCATTGCCGGCGGGATATCGGATGACTTGATTACCCGTGCTGCAGATGTAATTTTAAAAGAACGCCGCAAGTTGATATTGGTTGCCCGCGATATGCCCTTTAACCTTATCCATATCCGCAATATGCAAACCGTTACCGAAGCCGGCGGAATTATCTGCCCGGCCATACCGTCGTACTACAGCAAACCGCAAACTATCGAAGACTTGGCTATGACAGTGGTTAATCGCATTATTGACATAATAGGGTTGGATAGTGAGAGTTATCGGTGGGGGGAGTGAAGAGTCAATAGTCTGAAGTCATAGTTTATTAAAACAGATCGAAGATACAGGCGGTTAAGTTAAAGGCGAAGTGAAAAAAAATTCCGTACCATAAGGTGTCTTCTTTCAATCGAACATAGCCAATAAAAATTCCGAATGGTATGAGCCAGAACAACGAAATGAAACTGAGGTGTATAATGGCGAACAGAAAAGCCGAAATGTAAATAGCCTGCGGGGCGTCTGACACTTTAAGCAGGGTGTTTAGTAGATATCCCCGATAGCCAATTTCTTCAAATATTGCCGGGGTTATTGCGCTGAAAAATACAACCGTTATGGCATTTAGAACCCTGTGCCCGGCAAAAATGTAATTATACTGTTCATCTTTCGAAAAGAGTGTCATGTTTAGCCACCCGACCGAATAATGCACAATCACTGATGCGGTCATTGCTATAGCGATGTAAGCCGCGAGTTTTGGCCAGGAAAAACTGCGCCATCGAAGAAGTCTTTTATTTTCCGACCATCTATCAGCAAAGAAAATGACTGCAGTAATCCATAGAATGACCACCACTATCAAATCCCACATCAGGGTGTTAAAAAATGAAACAAACTTGGAAACTGCACAGAATACTACATCTATCCCATAAAAAAGGGCGGCTTGCTTAAGCAGCATCCACGTATTATCGACACTCGACGCATTTGTTGAATTTTGCCTGGCACCGCAAGCCGGGCAAAATTTTCCGGCCACATCCATTAAAGCATCGCATTGAACGCAGGCTTTTTTATCAATCTCCAGGTAAACAGGCTCTTCCAAAACTTACGAAAGGTTGTTTTCTTTCTTAATCTTCTCAACCTCAAGCGCCGATTTCAATCCGTTTATCAAAAAGCCGATAACTACTATTTTAAAAATTATGCCTCTAACAATAGTAATTGGGTCCACAATCGCATTCAAAATCACAATAATTGTGTACAAGCATAACCCAGATATGATGCAAGCAAGCGGCTTTTTCTTGCTGTATCCGCCTAAGGCCAAAAATAACATCGCTAAAATAAGGTTGGTAATAAGTACGGCTACCGCGTTTTCAGCGTTTGGATTGATGAAATATATTATCAATCCGCTTACAACAAAAATTCCGCTAAGGTAGTATAGTGCATTGCTGGCCTTTTTAATTTTGCTATTGAAAGCAAACAGGTCGATATTCCGGAAATCATGTTGCAGCCGAAAATCCTTCTGCTCCTTGTCAGTACCTTTTAGCGGGTAGCCGCAACTTTGACAAAAGGCATCGTCAGGGGATACGTCTTTGTAGCAAGTTTCGCATCGTTGTACTGTGACAGGAGTAGTTGTTAACTCAGGGGTTTCCATTAGTTTAAGTTTTAGATAATTAGTCTCTAAATATAAAAATAGAAATTGAATTAACAAGTGACAGAGACACGCGCCTGGCGCGAAACATTTCTAAATTCCTTCAACAAATACAGGCGTTTCACTAACCTCTAAAGTTACCTTCCCGTTTGTTGTATTTACCTGTTTGCTATCCATTACATCAGCCCCAATTTTTAAACTGTGGATAGCTACTTTCTTAGCTGTTCCTAAATCAAGCGTATAACTCGCCTTGCGGTTGGTTTCGTCGGGGATGGTTAATATATACATGGTTTTGTTGCCCAGCTTATACTGGTCAACCAATGGGTCGTTATTGATGGTTTTGATGTAGTTGTAGTCGCCCATTAGCCTGTTAGTTTGCAGGATATAATCGGCAGCCGGGCGCCTTTTTATTCCTTCGGCCAGGCCGGAGGTGGCATATTGAGAGGTGCCTCCGGTATGGTCGTCAAACAATTGATAAAAAAATACACGTTTAACGCCGTGGCGTATATAT
>JBDUDE010000305.1:0-11116 GCA_040003105.1 Mucilaginibacter sp.
AGCGGAAAACTCCTGGCAGGTATTAATCCTTTTGATTTTGGCGCCGGCAGCTTAATATCAGCTTCTCCATACCAGCC
Source organism: Mucilaginibacter sp. (assembly GCA_040003105.1). Classification (GTDB taxonomy): domain Bacteria; phylum Bacteroidota; class Bacteroidia; order Sphingobacteriales; family Sphingobacteriaceae; genus Mucilaginibacter. The sequence goes on from JBDUDE010000305.1 coordinate 78, forward strand.
ATTCAAAATTACCTGCCACGAAAACTGTTCGGGGTATATGGTCAATTTTCATCCCGATTTTTTTTGCCTGCATAAGCACAGGAATGAAGTTTCCTGCAACGGTATCCTGTTCAACAATATTTATGAGCTGCCCCTATTAACATTAACCCCGGCCGAAAGCCAATCTTTGCAACACGTCGTGTTAGGAATGATAGCCGAGATGCAGCGACCTGGAGCGGCAGAATTTGAAATTTTATTATCGTATTTAAAAATCCTTCTTATCAATGCTTCGCGGATGAAAGTTGAAAAAAGGCAGCAGCCGGAGCGCCGGGCTGATAAAGAACCGGCCATTTTAAACAAACTTAAAGATGCCATTGAACAAAATTTTCATGCTCTGCACAGCCCCGGCGAATACGCTGATCTGCTCAGTATTTCAACGCCGGTATTAAACAGAACGGCTAAAAGCTATTTTAGCAAGACATTATCCCAATTAATAGCAGACAGGATAATATTGGAAGCAAAACGGCAATTATATCTTACATCAAAATCAGTAAAGCTGATAGCCTATGAACTGGGGTTTAATGATGAATTTTATTTCAGCCGGTATTTTAAAAGCAAAATGAATGTTTCTCCGCAATTATTCAGGGATACTGTAGGTGTTAACAGGGCGGAAGCATAGACGTTCCAAGATATGTAATGCAGCTCAACCGTTAATACAGGGTTTCAAATGTCCATGTCAAAGAACGATTCATCCATGTTTGGCTGTGCGCACAATCCTGACCTTTGCTTTATGGAAACAACAGCAAAACAACTACCTACCCCTCCCTGGGACATGGAAAATGCTGCACAAAGGCTGCAGCTTTTAGAAGATGATTTTAATTCGGCAGATCCGGACAACGTAATTGCCAATTTCACCGAAGACGCTGATGCCAGGTTCGGCCTTGCTTTTTTAAGCGGGCGTGAAGAAATAAAACAATTTTTAACCCGGGAGTTTGCCACCAAACACAATTATAAGCTAAAGCTTGATCTTTGGGGTGCGCTCAAAGGCAGGATGGCCGTACGCTCTGAACTGGAGTGGACAGACAACAACGGCCTGTCTTTTAAAAGTTATGGGGTACAGGTTTTCCAGTTTGATGATGATGGCCTTATAAAAATGAATTATTTGAGTTTTAATGACGAGCCCATTGCCCGGGCAATGTAATATTTGAAGGATAAAGCCAAAATAATAAAATGCCGGTTCTCCTTTCCGGTTAAATGTGGACGCTTAACCGGAAAGGAATTTTGAGTGTCGACACCCCGAATCGAATATACCGCCTACAGCATTGGGCTGTCATAAAACCTTTCCCTTAGTTTTTCTTTCAAATAAGCCTCCAGGGGGGCCATTTGCCCGGCATTGATAACATCCTGCAGGCTTAGTTTATGTTTTTCGCTGTTAAACTCGATAATCAGCAACGGCACTTTTTTTACAGCGATGTAAATGCAATAGAAGCCCAGCAGCAGGGGGAAAACGGGGAGTAATATCGATTCTATGTAGATACGATGAACCGAAGGATCGTGAAAGTCTTCGAATACACCAATGGTTTGGTATACTGCGAAAGCGATAAACAAAATCGCTACAATTAAGGTAAGTACGACATTCTTTGTATCAGCAGCTCTCGAGAAAGTAGCTTTATTAATGTCGTAAAACCCGATCGTTTTATAATTGAACCTTTTGCGCAACAGGTGAACGCCACGTGGTGATAATGCAAAATCTTTTGATTCAATATCGTAGTCGGTCATAACACGTCAATTAATCAGGTACCCGGGTAATCTATCTCCAGATAGAATTCGTTTTAAATATAATGATTGTTCGAACTTTGATCAGGGAAATGGAGAAAAAAATTCACCTTTCCTACCTTCAGCTTTTCTTACTACTTGACCGCTCACTTACCAACAAACCACCGCGCTGCAGCCTTTTGCAGTTCGCCCAAATCCGTGTCGCTATCACAAGCCCAGGCGATAATCCCGTCAGGGCGTATCAGTACGGCGCTCAGTCCCAATTGGTCTTTCGCCCTGCCCGAAACATACTTGATTTGGCCACCATATTCACCGGCCAGAGTCTCTATTGAAGCATTGCTATTGAAGTCAAGCAAGATTCCCTTGCCATCCTGCATTAATCCGCCAATTGTCATACCGTTCTCCAACTCAAAGTTCGGTACGCTGCGGCCCGTTAAAGGGTGGTTGCCACCAAGATTGTAATGTGTGTTTACACCCCACACCCGTCCGGCAAAATAGGTAGCGCCATCGCGCGTAGCCATAAGGTCGCGGAAAATAGCGTTCAGCGCGCGGGCAGCCGGACCTGGTTTCATAATTGCAACCTGCGCGCGCGACCAATCCAGCACCTGTGCACCAATTGGGTGCCGTTCGGTATAATAACTGTCCAGCAAGCCTTCCGGCGCTTTCTCGTGGATGGCTGCGGCAAGTTTCCAGCCCAGGTTCATAGCATCGCCCAGCCCAAGGTTAAGTCCCTGGCCGCCCAATGGTGAGTGAATGTGGGCGGCGTCGCCGGCTAAAAGTACCCTTCCGTTGCGGTAGGTGGTGGCCTGCCGTGCCCGGTCGGTCCAGGAGGTTACGATATGCAGGACGCTAATGGTAACGTCGGTTTCCGAGACGCGGCGCAGCACCGCCTGCAGATGTTGAAGCGTGATGGGCTTTTCTGAACTATGGATGGCCCCGCCATCAAAATCCTGTATCATAAGGTAACCCGGCTGCGACTGCAGGTACATGCCTGTTGCTGTCACGTTGCGGCCCGGTTTGAGTTTCTCCGGGTCGGCAATATCCACTTTAGCGGTGTAGCCTGTAAATTCCGGCTCCGTGCCTGCAAATTCAAAACCGCCTGCCTTACGGACAACACTGCGGCTTCCATCGCAACCCACCAGCCACTTACTTTGGAAAGATTGGTCGCCCGCCTGAACAGTTACACCTTCCCCCGTTTGCTGAAAGCCGGTGATGGCAAGCCCACGCCTGATTTCTACGCCAAGAGCCCCAGCCCGGCGGACCAGCGCCGTTTCAAGCTCCTGCATTTCAGAAATTAAACTGGTGACAGTAGAAGTTGGTAAGCGGTAACTCCACTGTGAGGTGTCAATATCGCCGTCATGAAACGGAATGCCGGCGAAATGCCCAACCTGGCGGCGGGCCCCTTGCCCGGCGTTTTGGTGGGGACTTTTAAGGTGTTTGTGTACCACAAGTTCTTCAAGCAGTCCACGGCAGTAAAGGGCTTCGATTGTAGGCGCCGAGAGTCCCCGTATCCCGAAAGGAAGTTGTTTTAAGGGTGTGTACGGATCCTCAGCCTTTTCCAGTATCAAGATTGAACATTTGGCAAGGGCCAGCTCGCAGGCCAGGAATAGCCCTACAGGCCCTGCGCCCGAGATAATTACGTCGTAAATAGTAGGATTTTGTTCGGATTTATTGTTTCCGGTTGTTGCTTTCATGTTGAATTATTGAAAGCACAAAATTCCGGAATGCTGCTGCCCTAGGCTTGTATAAACGCGACAAAATCCATGCTTACTGCCTGTTTTCCTTTCTTCGCATTTCGTGCGAATGCTGCCGGCGGGGTGCCGCTGTAGCGCTTGAATTCCCTGCTCAGGTGAGATTGATCCGTATAGCCCAGCTCATGGGCCAAGCCGGCAAGGTTGCAGTCCGGGTAATGCCATAAGCGGTTTCGTGCCTGCTCAAAGCGTATCAGGCCTGACACATCTTTAACCGTATAGCCGGCGGATTGCTTGAAATTCCTTTCCAGCGTACGCACCGTTGCATGGGCCGCCGCCGCGACCTGGCTTACGGGCATGGCACCGTTTGCTTGCCTCATCGCAGTTCCCGCCTTAAATAGCATACTGTCAACAGCAATCCCCGATTGAGCATCCAGGAAATATTGTTTTACCCGGGCCAGCGCATCATCTATTTTGCCGGCATGAACCAATTCATCCAGCGCAGATTGCAGCCGGGCGATAGGGTGCTCAAATATGCGTACGCCGTCTTTACCGGGCTGCAGCCCCAGCAAATCGAAAACCGTCCACGGAAAGCACCTGGTACCAATGATTTCTAAACGATTTTTAGTGTGAAAAACAACAGGTTGATTGAGCAACCCCATCATAAACGGCGATGGCAATGGCTGCAGGTGTCCATTGTTTGAAATGCTAAGGGTGCTCCCGAAATAAAAAATGATCTCAGTGTAGCCATCAGGTTGAACCACAAAATTTGGTTGTAGTTCTTCGGCGTCCCGGCTGTTGTACCAGAAGCATTTTATGGTTTCCCGCAGCTGTTCAGGAGGTTCAAATTCTTGGTGGTGCATAGGGGGAAGATAGTAACGTATAATCAACAAAAAAAGAGGCAGGCCATACATTTCCGCAAGTGTTCCGCGGAACAGTGGAACACCTGGAACAGTTGGAACACTTTTTTTAGGCGATCCTGGCCGTTGTTTACCGGTTTTTATTTGGTCGTTATCGTTCCCATTTTGGCGTATTCTACATCATTGGGTTCCCACAACTCTATCTTATTACCCTCCGGGTCCATAAGGTGTACAAAACTGCCGTAACTTACCCGTTCCACTGAATCCGTGGGCAATATGCCTGCGGCTTTCATCTTCACCAGCAATTGGTCCAGTCCTTCAACCCGGTAATTGATCATGAACTGCTTGTCTGAAGGCTGAAAGTATTTGGTGGTTTCCCTGAAGGGCGCCCATGCTGTGAACCCTTTTTTTGTGCTGTCGGCGCCCTGGTGCCATTCGAAAGTGGTACCGGTTTGCACCATGCGTATGCCCAGGTTTTTCTCATACCATATTTTTAATGCAGCCGGGTCCCTGGCTTTAAAAAAGATCCCGCCGATGCCGGTTACGCGCGGGCCTGTGTTTGGGCGGTTCCCCAGGCCTCTAAAACCATAACCCAGCAAAAATGAAACCAGCAATAATGCCGCGAAGATTAACTTTTTCATAATATGTTGATTTGAGGCTTAAATATAATCATTTCATTTTTTATGAATTAGCTTATGCTTGCAGAAGCCGGGCAACCCTTTGCCATAATACCCCCGTATAGTTAAGGTCAACATATTTCGATCCTCAATATCAAACTAATTATGAAGAATACCTTAACGCCGGAAACGAACTGGCAGGGGTGGCAAAAAGTTTTGTTCAGATATTGCTTTGTGTCCCTTTCACTTTTATCACTTATTGCCTATAATCCAATTGTCCAGGCCCTTGATATTAGCTGGGCAAACCAAACCGCTTTTTTTGCCCATCTGCAGCGCCTGGCGGCCTTCCTTGATAACCACATTTTTCGTTTGGGCTATTTGCCAGTTTCGCATAGTTTATATTTTAGCGATAACCACTTCGGGGTAATCATAACCTTAACCATCCTGGTAATTTCGGTATTGATCACCCTGCCCTGGACGTTTTTCGACAAGGCTACCTCTAACTATAACCGCCTTTATTTCTGGTTTTGTAATTACCTCGCCTATTATATCTTTTTAGCAATGGCTACCTATGCCATAGAAAAAGTAATCCCTATACAGGCGCATTACCCAAATGCTGCCGAGTTAATGTCGCGTTTTGGTAGTTTACGCAAATGGGAACTCCTGTTCCTGTTTATGGGCGCAAGCCCGGCTTATTGCATGTTTTGTGGCTGGCTTGAGTTGATTGCCTCAACCCTCATCCTTTTTAACCGTACCCGGGTTTTGGGCGGGCTGTTGCTCATCGCGGTATTAATACAAGTGGTATGTTTTAATATTTTTTATAATAACAGCATCATACTGTTATCGTCCATCCTGCTGTTATGCACCTTGTTTATTATGGCCAGGGCCTTGCCAAAACTGTACAAAATAATGGTAAAGCTACAGCCGGTATCGCTGGCCGAATACAGGTACCGTTTTACCACTCCCTGGAAAAGATATGCGGTAATTTTACTTTGCCTTTTGCCCGTTTGGAAAGTTTATGCTACCACCATAAAAAGCTGGAAATATTATAGCCTTGTTGAACATAACCGGCAAGCACAGCGGCTTTATATGGTCACAAAATTCAGTCAGCAAAATGATACGATATCGTCATCGGTAACCGACACCATCCGCTGGAAGTACGCCATTTTTTTCGACTACAGCGCCCGTTCACGTACCCTGATGAAATATGACATGCAGGAAAAAACTAAAAGCTACCGCTATAGCTGGGATACCGTTAAGCATACGCTGCTGCTTGTTGATAAAAAGGATACCCTTCATAAAAATAACTTTACCTATACAGGATCAATTAACGGCGACCTGGAATTGAAAGGGCTTTGGCATGGTAAAAACATAACAATGGAATGGAAGAACATGCCGGTTGATAGCCTCACCTTGGTAAAAGATAAATTTCTGTTTATGCAGGAGGATCAATGACAGGACTTCCGGAATTTACAGGATATCAATACATTAAATCCCTGCTGATTTATAATCAACGCAAAAAAGTCTTAAATTTAGCAACTTCTTAAAGCATAGGTATGCCGATATTCATGGATGTTCATATTGTTCCGGGTGTAAAAGCAAAAGACGTTGCTGAGGCGCACCGCCTTGACCTGTTTCACCAGCACGAACATAGCTGCAATTGCATAACCTATTGGATTGATGAAGCCCGTGGAAGTGTATTCTGTTTGGTTGAGGCCCCTGATAAAGACGCAGTGGTGGAATTGCATAGTAAAGCGCATGGCCTTACGCCAAATAAAATCATTGAAGTGGACAGTAACCTGGTTGAAGCTTTCCTGGGCCGTATCTATGACCCTACCGATGCACAAATCACCAATGATGGGTTGAAAGTTTTTGCCGACCCTTCTTTCAGGATATTACTGGTTACAAAAATGATCGATCCTGTTTTGCTGAAGCATCAGTTCGGCGAGGAGAAAGCAGGCGAATTGTTAGGCGCGCATTCTACCATCATCCGGAAAAACATTTTAGAACATGGCGGACGGGAAGTTGAATATGAAGGAAGCGGTTTTGTTGTTTCATTTTCTTCGGCTTCCAAAGCAATGACTTGCGCCTTGGCTATCCGAAAGGAAATGCCCGACTCAATTTCAAAGGCAATTGATCTGCGGTTGGCCGTTAACGCAGGCGAGCCGGTTGAACACAGCGACCACCTGTTTGGAGAAACCATTCAATTCGCATCAAACATGTGTCGTATTGCCAAAGAGGGAAAAATCGCCATTGCATCAGCTGTAAAAGAATTGATTGCTGATGACCTTTTCCGGGAAGAGCGCAAGTATTTTCTGAACCTTTTACCGCAAGATGAACATTTATTGAAATTACTGTTCAGCAAATTGGAAGAGAACTGGCAGGATTCGGATTTCAATATTTCGGATTATTGCACGGCAACTGCCATGAGTGCTTCACAGTTGTACCGAAAAACGATAGCCCTTACCGGCCTGCCGCCCAATTCGCTGGTGCAGGATTTCAGGCTGCACAAAGCAAAAGAACTAATGCGAAAACGGAATTACAATATTGCACAGGTAACTTTCGATTCGGGCTTTACCAGCGCTTCCTATTTTACCAAATGTTTTAAAAAACAATATGGGCTCCTGCCCATGACGTATCTCGAATTGCTCAGTTGAGTATCTCACTCCCGGTTAAATTTTACCACTTATTGACGGATTTGTTTCATACGGTTTGCTATTTATTGAATGATTTGTTATAGCCCCGGCTATTTGCCGGCTATAACTTTGATTATTCTTTAATCCTTAAATCTAAATGTTATGAAACACATCAAAAACAACATCCTGCTTCTTGCCATTATCCTGTTCACCAGCGTGACCGCCATGGCACAAACAACCACAGTAAAAGACACTTCATCTAAATTTAATTCAGCAAAAATGAAAACTTATCTTATTGAACGCGACATCCCCAACGCAGGGAAATTGACGCCTGAGCAATTAAAAGCTATTTCACAAAAATCATGCAGCGTGCTGCAAAACATGGGGCCTCAAATTCAATGGCTGCAAAGCTATGTAACCGGCGACAAGATTTTTTGTGTTTACAAAGCAGAGAATGAAGACCTCATCCGCGAACATGCCAAGCAAGGAGGGTTCCCTGCCAATGTTATTACGGAAATAGCAACAACTTTCAGCCCGGCAACGGCTAAAGAGTAACGTTATTAAGTTACGGAAACATTGAGATATATCACTCCACAATGCCTTTGGCCTCACCTTGCCCTCTCCAAAGAAGAGTGTTCTAAGAAAGCGCGAAGCTAAAGTCCTCTCCTTTGGAGAGGATTTAGGTGAGGCAAATTGCCAGCAATCTTAACTAATGTCATTGGAGTAGCCAAACCGCCAAACTGTTTTTTTAAGACCCGCTTAATGCGGGTTTTTTATTTTATATGATATGCTGTAGCAACCTCAACACCTTTGGCAAGCGTTTGGTATACCACACAATATCTTTCGGTCAGTTTTTTGAGGGCTGTTATTTGCTCTTCGCCTGCATCTGTATCCAGTTCAAATTCCAGGCGAATGGATTTAAAACCAACCGGGGTTTCTTTACTAATCCCTAAAGTGCCCCTGAAATCCAGGTCGCCTTCTGCCCGCACTGTCCCGCTTTTTATGGTCACCTCAATGGCCGTTGCCACTGCCTGCAGGGTAACACCCGCACAAGCCACCAGCGCTTCCAGCAGCATATCGCCCGAGCAGGCAAGCATGCCGGTGCCGCCTGTGGCCGGGTGCAGCCCTGCCTCCACAATAGCTTTGCCGGTTTCTACCTTGCAGGAGATACCTTCGCCAATCTTTCCTTCAGCTTTTAACGTGATGATTGCCGACTCCGGCTGCTCGCGATATTTATCTTTAAGCGGGGCCTGCAAGTTTTTGAGTTCTGTTACATTCATAATTACAAGTTTAATAAAAAACCGGCAAGCTATATTGTAAAATATGCCGGGTTGATAAAGTGGCGCTACGCCGATCTCGAGCTTTTTTTATGCGATTTTTGCTGTTTGTCGCCCGTTCAGGCGGCACACGTGCCCCAAAATAGTAGCGGCGAGGGGGTTTACAGGGGGTTACACAATTTTCGAATATTTTGAGTTAAATATCTGATAGTAAATATTTTACAATTTTTAGCGGGTTTGCACGTGAAAACTCCCCTTTTGAGATAGTTAAGGTTGTTGTGAATATTTTAATTATTTACAATAACATCTAAATTCTATAGATTTACTATACTGTTTTTAAATTTTCTTATACCGGGTGACTTTTTACAACCTGCAGCGGAGCTGTTATGTCCGGTAGGCCCGGATTAATATGCTAATTGAGGGGGCAGACAAGTGTATTAATCTATGTGAGCTGCTTTAGCCTGCTGGAAACTACATTACTTAAAAGCAATGAGTTAAACGATGCCTGCCTGGGCTTTTTATACACTTACCATACGCCCTGGTTGCTATTTTTTTAAGTTTCGCAGCTCAATTTAGGTTTTCACAGCTTTTTTTAGATTATTTGTTCACACAGGATGTGATTTAAAAGGCTTTATGGTAGTTTTATAAGCCAATAATAACTTTTTATGAAACATTTTATTTTTATGCTTGCCTTAGCGCTTGTTGTTGTGGCTGCAAAGGCACAACCTGCCCCCGTTAAGGTGAGGGAAGGGCTACTACAAGGGACTTCTGAAAACGGCCTTACCATTTATAAAGGCATTCCGTTTGCCGCGCCGCCGGTTGGCGAATTGCGCTGGCGCGCCCCGCAGCCCGCCGCAAAATGGGATGGCGTTCGGCAGGCAAATAAATTTGCCCCGGAACCAATACAGGGGGGCAACTCTGCTTCCGGAAAAAGTGAAGATTGCCTGTACCTGAACGTTTGGACGCCGGCTAAATCGCCGGGTGATAAAATTCCGGTATTGGTATGGATATACGGCGGCGCTTTCAATTTTGGAGGCACTGCCGAACCCACTTATAATGGCGAAAAACTGGCGAAAAAGGGCGTGGTGCTGGTAAGCATTGCCTATCGCGTGGGCCAGCTCGGTTTTTTGACGCACCCTGAATTAAGTGCCGAAAGCCCAAATCATGTCTCCGGAAACTATGGCCTGCTGGATATGATCGCATCACTTAAATGGATCAAAGAAAACATAGCAGCCTTTGGGGGCGATCCCGGTAAAGTAACTATTTTTGGCGAGTCGGCGGGAGGCATCGCGGTTAGTATGTTATGCGCAAGCCCCCAGGCTAAAGGACTCTTCGAAGGGGCAATCTCCGAAAGCGGCGGCTCGTTTGGCCCCACACGCCCCACAACCTTTCCCGGCGAGAATATGAAACCCCTGCATGATGCGGAAGCCGCCGGTGACGCCTGGGCTAAAAGTGCCGGGTTTTCGTCGATTGCCGATCTGCGAAAGGTAGATGCAGATAAACTGCCGGCCGTACGCGGGCTCGCATGGCCAATTGTTGACGGCTGGGTGATACCCGGCGACCAGTACAAACGCTATGAAGCCGGAAAGTATAATGAAACGCCTATACTGGTTGGCTACAACTCCGACGAGGGTGCCAGTTTTTCGCCTCCCAAAACCCCGGAAGATTATATTGCCGCCGTAAATAACCGCTATGGGAAATTTGCTGGTGAACTGATTAAGGCTTATCCGGCCGGCACGGGTACGGTTGCAAAAACGGCCCGTGACCTGACCCGTGACGCAGCATTTGGCTGGCATACCTGGAGCTGGGCGACGTTGCAGGCAAGCAAAAGCAAATCGAAGGTTTTTTATTATTATTTCGATCAGCACCCTGAATATCCTGCGGGTTCCCCCCGTGCGGGCTATGGGTCGGCCCATGGACAGGAAGTAGCCTATGTATTTGGCACGCTTGATGCCTCAAATCCGCAAACAAGTAAAACAGACCTCGCTATTTCGGATGCGATGGGGACCTATTGGACAAATTTTGCAAAGTACGGCGACCCCAATGGCGCCGGGGAACCTAAATGGCCTGCGTACAGCGCTGCCCACCCCGTGGTAATGTACTTTTCCCAAACTGCCCATACCGGTCCGGTTCCAGGTGCTGCGTCGTTAAAGGTATTGGACGCATATTTCAAATGGAGGCGTTCGCCAGAAGGTGAAACAGG
>JBDUDE010000042.1:0-11110 GCA_040003105.1 Mucilaginibacter sp.
ATCATATCCAGGTCAACAGCGCCTGCGCCTTTTAATAACACTTTAAGGTTGGCTTTAGGCTCCGTTTCCGTCGCTGTAAAACTGGCTGTGTATTTTTTCCATCCTTTTGACGATGGGGAAACCGATGTGCTGCCGATTACTTCACCTTTTGCATTTACCAATTCTATTTGTAAGCTAACATTGCTGCCATCAGCCCGTTTTGCCAGCACCGAAAAATTATACTGGTTACCCTTTTTGATCCCCATGCCAAAAAAACCCTCATTCTTAAGGCCATAGCCATTTGCGGATTTTGAGGTTACATGAATAAATTTGGGGTTATCAGGATTCGCTGCGCCTCTGTTTAAGATCAGGATACTGCCAGTGGCGCCATCCTGTTTCAATTCGTCCCAACCCATTAAAGGTTCCTTGAACTCAAACGACCGGTTTTTTACCAGCTCTGCATAAACGCCTCCGTCGGCCCCCATATTGATATCTTCAAAAAATATCCCGTACATGGTTGGCTGGATGTGCGCCTTGATTTTACCGGCGCTAATTGTATACACTTTTTCCGCATTGTCAGACTGGCAATACGCTGATACACATAGTACAGCGGTGCAAAACGTTAAAAAAAATCTTTTCATACAGAGGTTAATTGCATTGTGCTTATTTATTATCTTTTAATTCCCCAAATGGCAGTTCCCTTGTTGTTTAAACCGGTAAATACCAACGTTGTGGTAATTTTATTTTCCCAATCCCTTTCCTGTTCTATTTTCACATTATCTGTATTGCCGTTGCTCCATTTTATTTGCAGCCACGGAGCGGTATCGGCTCAGTTACCAGTCATGCTTCCGCTAACAGCGCCACTTGCTGAAATGATGATACTTGAAGCCCCCTGCAAATCAGGCGATACCTGTTCTGCTGAATATCCGGGTACAACCTGGTAATCCAGCTAGATTCGTTCCCATGTTCCGGCAAGATCAGCAGCATCTACCGCTGTCCGGCGGTACTAAAGGCCAGCCATCTGCATTCTATAATATTTTCCGGACGTGCGGGTTTATTATTTATTCAAAAATTTATAGGTAGTAGTTGTATGATAAGTTGCCCCGGGCTTTAAAACAGTAGTGGGAAATGAAGCTTCATTTGGCGAATCAGGAAAATGTTGAGTTTCCAGGCAAAATGCCGAGCGGTAACCATATGCTGCCTTGCCTTTGCCATCATGATCTTTGCCGGTTAAGAAATTGCCGCTATAAAACTGCAGGCCTGGTTCAGTAGTATAAACCTCCATTTTGATGCCTGTTTTGGGGCTAACAACTGTGGCAACAGGCTTGCTGCCATCATTTTTATTAAGCACAAAATTATGATCGTACCCTTTACCGTTTTTAAGCTGATCATTTTGCTGATTGATGTCTGCCCCTATCGTTTTAGCGACAGTAAAATCAAAAGGAGTGCCTTTAACAGGCTGCAATTTTCCCGTTGGGATCAATGTGGTATCAATTGGTGTAAAGGTGGCTGCATCTATCTGCAATAAATGGTCTGTAATAGTTGAATCGCCTGCACCGCTTAAATTAAAATAAGCGTGATTGGTAAGGTTTACTATGGTTGCCTTATCGGTTGTTGCCGTATATTCTATTTTCAGGGCATTATCATCCGTTAAGGTATAAATAACTTTAACCGTTAAATTACCCGGATAACCGCCTTCCCCATCTTTAGAAAGATAGGAAAGTTCAAGTTTTTGGGGGCTTGATTGTTTAGCGTCCCAAACTTTTGAGTAAAAACCATTAAAGCCGCCATGAAGCGTATTTACGCCGTCATTTACATCAAGCTGGTATGCTTTTCCGTCCAGCGTGAATTTTCCTTTTGCTATCCGGTTGCCGTAACGACCTATTAAAGCACCAAAAAATGGTTCTTTAGGTTTTTGATAGGTTTTTAGCTCGTCATATCCCAGTACCACATCTACAATGCTTCCTTTTTTGTCCGGCACCAGTAAACTAACAACTCTTCCGCCGTAATTAGTAATAGCCACTTCGAAATTATTGCTGTTTTTTAACACGAAAAGATCAACTTGCCCGCCTTGAACGGTTTGTTTAAAATTAGTTGAATCCGGTAATTTGGGCGATGATGCAATTGTGGTGTCAACGGCGCCCTGCGCATTTTTTTGAGTTGCAGACTGGCATCCCATATATAAAAGTGCGCACAGGGGTAATACAAAAAACAGGCTTGTAGAATTTGCTTTCATAATTTTGAAAAAGTTAAATTTGACGAGCCGGCGTTTTCATAAACGCTACCTCCATCCTTAAAAATTATATAATCTGGTTATTTGGTTTATAGCATTAGTCAGGCATGCACCGGATCTAATTAAAAACCAAGGTAGAATAATTTTTTTAATTGTGAAATAAACACTTAAAAAAATTATACTTTATCACTGAGTTAGTTACAGCAATAAAGTACAAAACAGTCTCAAACCGGCAAACTCTTTATTAAAACGAAGCTTAAAAAGTTCTAGTCTAAAACAAATTACATTTGTTTGCCAGTTATACCCTTAATTTTTTCAAGGGACATTCAAAAACAAATCCGCCTGTTACTGGCAGTTGATTGCATTATTTTTGGTTTTGATGGTGAGACTTCAAAAATCCTCTTAATAAAAAGGGGCTTTAGTCACGAAGGCAACTGGATCTTGCTGGGAGGTTTTGTGCAAACTACTGATTTATTGCCAGGCCTTCAACAGAATATTAAGGCAACTTACTGGTTCAGATAGGGTTTATCTTGAATAATTAGATTCATTCCAATCCCAACAGGGGCTTAATAGTGGAGAATAAATGATTCTTCGAAATAGTCAGATATCGCAACGGGTATAAAACAATCTAAAGTTTTTGTTGCAAAGGACAGGGATCGGAAAACAAATCAATTTAACTATTGTGCTATTTTTAATAAACTAAAGATTAAAATAGCCTGTTTTCTTAAGCTACATTATTTTTTTTGTTGGTAATGCTGTGTTTATTTGAAAAAGATAATTCACAAGAAACACCATCTATGAAAACAAAAAATCTCATCGCTTTAATAACTGGCCCACACGGGTAGTTTACAGCTGGTATATGCTTATAAAAGTGTTGCCCTGTAACACATACATCCCCTTGCTGCTGTCAATGGCACTCGCCGATTAACCAAAAACAGCAAACAAAGGCGTTGCCCGGGCTTCAACTCTCTATTAGGGGGCGTGGCATTTTTTTGGCAAAAATATCGGGCGCGACGCAGCCAATATAGCTTATTGTTTTAATAAACATTTATAAATATCAAAAACAACTTTTGGCTTGCAAAATCCGAAAAAATGCCCCTTCCACGCGGATTTGCAAGCCATAAATAACAACTCCCGTCAACAGCAGGCGACACTATAGCTTATAAACTCGACAGCCTATGATAACTGTACCCGCTACAGCCAGCACCTGTCTGTCAAAAAAATGAGAAAAATGGAATTGTCGGGCTGAAGGCAATAAAAAGAACGCGCACAATAATCAACAAAAATGAAGAAAGATACGTCCTATTCGTCCTTGAATAATAGCACTTCCAACGAGGAAACGGCGCCGGGTAATAACCAATCCGGCTTTACAACCATGTCGTCGCCGCAAATCAGTTTACCCAAAGGCGGCGGTTCCATCAAATCAATCGATGAAAAGTTTAAGGTAAATGCAGCCAACGGCACTTCAGGCAGCAGCATTGGTTTCCCATTTTCACCATCGCGCAATGGCTTTATGCCGGGCCTGTCACTAAACTATAATTCAGGCAGCGGCAACAGTGAGTTCGGGTTGGGCTGGAGCGCCGGGCCGGCAGCCATCGTACGGACCACGAACAAAAAATTGCCGCAATACCGGGACGCGGAAGAATCGGACACGTTTAGCTTCTCAGGCAACGAGGACCTGGTCCCCGCGCTGGTAAAGGACGCTTCCGGCAATTGGGTAAAAGGCAGTATACAATCGGGCGGACTAACCATAACCCGCTACCGGCCGCGGATTGAAGGCGGTTTTAGCCGGATAGAAAAGATAACAGCGGCAAACGGGAATGTATACTGGCAGGTCACGTCAGGAGATAACGTGTTATCGATATTCGGCAAAAGCAAAACGGCACAGGTAGCCGACCCTGCCGACCCCTCAAGAATATTCACATGGCTGTTGGAGTTTTGCTGCGACGACAAAGGCAACTGCTACCAGTATGAATATAAAAAGGAAGACCAAACCAATGTGCCCGGGCTGGTGCACGAAAAAAACAGGCTGAACGGGTTGTCAGCCTGTACCAACACCTACCTCAAAAGGGTAAAATATTGCAATAAAACGCATTTCAACAGGTCGTCAATTGACCTTGTAAACTGGGAGAGTTTTCTAACCAATCAAGGCTATCTGCTGGAGCTTGTGCTGGACTACGGCGAACATGACGAAGTAAACCCGCAACCGGGCGACGATAAAGGCTGGCTTTGCCGCCAGGACCCGTTCTCGGACTACCGCGCCGGTTTCGAAACCCGTACCTACCGGCTTTGCAACCGGGTACTGATGTTCCACAGGTTTACAGAACTGGGCACCACGCCCTGCCTGGTAAAATCTCTCAACCTTAGCTATACCCAAAACAATACATTCACGTTCCTTAGCTCAGCAACTCAAAAAGGCTATATCCGCAAGACCGATGGCACTTATACGGAAAAAGCCCTCCCGCCGGTGGAGTATACCTACGAACAATTAGGCTGGGACACTACCATAAAAGCACTGCCCAAAGAAAGCCTGGAGAACCTGCCCGCCGGTATAGATAATGCGGCCTACCAATGGATAGACCTTTATAACGAAGGCATTGCGGGCATTCTTAGTGAGCAGGCCGGCAGCTGGTTTTATAAAAGCAACAGCGGCGACGGTAATTTCGATGCGGTAAAAGTGGTCGCATCCAAACCATCACTTAATGGAGTTCCGACGGGGCAGCTTCATTTCCAGGACATAGACGCAGATGGCGTACAGGCCCTGGTAAGTCGCGACCTTGACGGGTATTATGAACTGACTGATGATGAGAAATGGCTCCCGTTTAGGAACTTTACCGATGTACCCAATGTTAACCTGCAAGACCCTAATTTAAAGTTGCTGGACCTGAACGGTAATGGCCGGGCGGATATATTGATATCTGAAGAAGCGGTTTTTGTGTGGTACGCATCCAAAGGGAAAGAGGGCTATGAAAGTTATCAAACTACAGGCAAAACCTTTGATGAGGAAAAAGGGCCCGCCATAATTTTTGATGACAGCACCCAGTCCATCGTGCTGGCCGACATGAGTGGCGACGGGCTGATGGATATCGTACGCATTCGTAACCGCGAGGTGGTCTACTGGCCCAACCTGGGCTATGGCAGCTTTGGCGCCAAAGTAACCATGAATAATGCCCCGGTATTCGATACCCCCGAAGGCTTTAACCCTCACTTCATAAAGCTGGCCGATTTAGATGGCTCGGGTAATACCGGTATCGTTTACCTGGGGCATGATTCCTTTAAAATATATTTTAACCAGGCAGGTAATAGCTGGAGCGACCAAAACATAGTAAGCGGGGTAAACCCGCTGCCTTTTCCAAAAACAGATGAGTACAGTACGGTATCGGTCATCGACCTGCTGGGCAACGGTACGGCCTGCATCGCATGGTCGTCGCCCCTACCGCAGCACCAGGCAAACCCGTTGTATTATATCGACCTGATGGCCGGCAAAAAGCCGCATATGATGATAGCAAGCAAAAACAATATGGGCGCAGAGACCCATATCAGCTACCGGCCATCCACTTTTTTTTACCTGCAGGACAAAAAAGCAGGTACCCCCTGGGTAACCAGGCTGCCGTTCCCTGTACAATGTGTAAGCGAAACAGCAACCATCGACAACATAGCCGGAACAAGGTTCACCAGCCAGTACAGCTATCACCATGGCTATTATGACCATGCTGAACGGGAGTTCCGTGGTTTTGGCCGGGTTGATCAAACAGATACCGAAGACTTTGAGCAGTTTAAAAAGCACGCCGCCCCACAGGGTATACAGCTGGTACAGGAAGACTTTCACCAGCCGCCGGTGCTCATCAAAACATGGTTCCATACCGGGGCATTTCTGGATAAAGAGAAGATATTGGACCAGTTTGCACACGAATATTACCAGAACAGCGTGCTTCCTGAAAAACAACCCATCGACCCGCCCTTGCCGCCGGGACTAACCAGCGATGAATGGCGGGAAGCACTGCGCACCTGCAAGGGAATAACCTTAAGGAGAGAAGTATATACGCCAGACGGAAGCAATAAACAGGATATCCCGTATACAACGGCAAGCACGAGTTGCTTAATACAATTGATACAACCCAGGCAGCAAAACCCATATTCGGTGTGGATAGTGCAGCAAAGCGAGGCGCTTACCTATACATACGAGCGCAACCCGGCCGACCCGCGGATAGCCCACAGCATGACGCTGGAAACAGACGCCTTCGGCAATGTGCTGAAATCAGCAGCTATCAGCTATGGCAGGAAAACGGTTGATACGAACTTAAACCTGGCGGAGCAGGCCGTGCAGGGTAAAACACATATCATATACACGCAAAACAACGTCACCAATATAATAGACAGCCCTGCGGCCTGCCGCCTGCCAGTACCTTTTGAGGCCATGACCTCGGAACTGGCGGGGCTTATACCGGTAAACGGGGACTATTTCGGCATAACAGAGATGAAAACAGCGGCAGATAATGCTGCCATTATTGCCTACGAAGCCTTGCCAACAGCAGATAAACAGGAAAAACGGCTGATAGAGCAAAGCCGCTCGCTTTACCTTAAAGATGACCTGAGCGGGCCATTGGCTTTGGGTGTTATTGAATCGCTGGCCCTGCCATACCAATCGTACAAACTTGCGCTTACACCGGGGCTGCGCGATAATATATTCGGTGGCAAAGTAAGCGATGACTTGTTACTAACCGAAGGTAGATACGCCCATTTTAACGATGGCAACTATTGGATAGCCGGCGGGACAAGTACCCTGGACGCTGCTAATTTTTACCAGGTAACAGCAGTTACCGATCCGTTTGGTTTTTCGGCACAAATAAGCTATGACAATAGCTATCGTTTTTTTGTGGAACAAACAACTGATGCCATTGGGAACAGCAGCAGGGTTGCCGGCTTTAATTACCGCACGCTTTCGCCATATCTCATGCAGGATATTAACGATAATCGCGCTGGTGTGCGTACCGACGAGCTCGGGATGGTAATAGCCAGCTTCGCGATGGGAAAGACGGGAGAAAATAAGGGTGACCAGATGGATGTAACAGCGGCAGAAGCTACTGCAACCGACCAGCCGGGCGGCACAATGGAATATGATCTTTTCAACTATATCAACACAGGCAAACCCAATTTTACGAAGAACACCGTACAGGAAACACACTATTTCGACCTGCAAAATGGTACTCCATCGCTCACGCAGGTAAGTTATGCATACGCCTCGGGCAGCGGGGCTGTCATCATGCAAAAGAAACAGGCTGAGCCAGGCCTCGCTTTACAGGAAAACGAAGATGGTACGGTAACAACTGTTGATACCACGCCCAACTTGCGGTGGATAGGCAATGGCCGGACTATCCTGAACAACAAAGGCAAACCGGTAAAACAGTTTGAACCGTATTTCAGTACCACGTTTGAATTTGAAGATAATAGGGAATTGGTGGAACGGGGCGTAACACCCGTTATCATTTATGACAGCGCGGGTCGCGCCATCAGGACTGACATGCCCGACGGTACATTGATCAGGACTGAGTTTGACGCATGGCAGCAGCGCTCGTTCGACCAGAATGATACCGTTCTTGAAAGCCAGTGGTACGCCGACAGGATAACAGCGCCTGTGCCAGACATCGCTACACCCGAAAAGACCACTGCAGCCAACAAAGCTGCTGTACACGCTAATACACCCGAAGTTAGTTATCTCGATTCGTTGGGGAGGACTTTTGTTTCCATAGCAGACAACGGTGCAGCCGGCAAGAACAAAACCACCACGGAAACCGATATAGAAGGGAATACCCGTAAGGTAACGGATGCACACGGGAATGTGGTGATGCAATATAAGTACGATATGCTGGGCGCGCAATTGTACAGCCTGAGCATGGATGCCGGGGAGCGATGGGGTACAATGGACGTAATGGGCAAGCCCCTGCACGGCTTTGACAGCCGGGGTAATGTGTTTAGGTATCAATATGACAAGCTGCACCGGCCGGTAAAAACATTTATGAAAGCAGGTACTGCAGTCGAAATAAATACGGAGAAGGTTATTTATGGCGAGGGAATTGCCAATGATAAGGCAAACAACCTGCGTGGCCAAACGTACCAGCATTTTGACGCGGCCGGCATTACTACCGGCATCGCCTGCGATTTTAAAGGTAATCCGCTGCAAACTTCCAGGCAATTGTGTACCGACTATAAAAACAATATAGATTGGAACACCAGCCCGGCCATGGATGCGACGGTATTTACCTCCTCATCGGTGTTTGATGCGCTTAACAGGCCGCTTAGTTCGACTTCGCCCGATAAAAGTATTTATTTGCCAGCCTATAACCAAGCCGGGATGCTGAACAGTGTGGATGTAAGGCTTAGGGGAGCATCTTCAAAAACAGGCTTTGTTAAAGATATTAATTATGACGTTAAGGGCCGGCGTGAAAGCATCATATACGGTAATAATACAAAAACGAATTACCTGTATGACCCTAAGACGTTCCGGGTTACGCAAATACAAACTATCGGTAAGAACGGCAGCGACCTGCTGCAAAAGTTAAGCTATACCTATGACCCTGTTGGCAATATCACGAGCATAAAAGATGAGGCGCAGCAAACCATAATCTTTAAAAACAGCGTGGTCAATCCGTCAAATGAATATACCTATGATGCTATTTACCGGTTAATCAGTGCCACAGGCCGGGAACATGTCGGGCAAAACCAACCGCTATCATCCAATGATGCACCAAGAATAAATCAACCCTTGCCGGGTGACGGAACAGCGATGCGAAACTATACCCAGAACTACCAGTATGACGCTGTGGGCAATATATTACAAATGATCCATGCAGCAGGTGCCGGAAGCTGGACCAGGCTTTACCAGTACGAGGCCGCCAGCAACCGTTTAAACAATCATAAAGTAAACACCACCACCGAAACTTTTATCTATGATGTACATGGTAATATCCAAAACCTGGCGCAGTTGCAGGGACTGAACTGGAACTTTAAAGACCAGTTGCAGCGAGCGAATCTTGGCGGCGGCGGTATTGCTTATTATGTTTACGATGGGGGCGGCGAGCGGACACGCAAGGTAATCGAACGTTTGGACGGAACTAAGGAGCACCGTATTTACCTTGGCGGATTTGAGTTGTACCGCAAGGTCAGCAGCGCAGGCACCATACAGGAAGAAACCGAAACGCTGCATGTAATGGATGCTACACAGCGCATAGCCATGGTGGAAACCAAAGCCATCAAAGCAGGCGCACCGGTAGCAGAACAGCTGATCCGTTACCAATACAGCAATCACTTGGGCTCCTCCTCACTGGAGCTGGATAATAACGCGAACGTCATCTCCTATGAAGAATACTATCCATATGGCAGCACGGCTTACCAGGCCATTAATACAACCATAACCGCTGCAGCCAAACGTTACAAATACACAGGCATGGAGCGGGATGATGAAACGGGGCTGGAGTATCACAGCGCCCGGTACTATTTACCCTGGTTGGGCAGGTGGCTCAGTGCCGATCCTATTGGCATAAAAGGCGGATTGAATGTGTATGAATATTGTTCCTGCAATCCCATAAGCTTAAGCGATTCCTCAGGAAACTCTCCTGACGGCGATAAAATGGTGGGCAATGAGGTGATTGAGGTACATGATAAGGCGCCTTCGAAAGCCGATGAACTTCTTGTACAGGTAAAAGCGCGTAATAGCGGCGCCAAGTTGAGGGACGGATTTGAAGACCAGAAAAGAAGGGAATATAACCGTGAGCCCGGGCATTTAACGCCTGCGCAGATAAATGCATATTATGACGCACACCCCGAAGCAGAAGCCTCATGGTATGCGCAACTGCAGGATGAGCACAATAAATATTGGAATGAGAAATCTGCTGAACTTGATAAGCAGCAACACCAGATAGCGGGAGCTGGAGCGGCTGGTAATATCATTGCAGGAGGTACAGTGGCCGTCGTGGCGGCCCCGATGGCATATTTGGGAGGAGCTGCATTAATTGGAGCTGCGGAAGGGAGTGCCGCGTTAAACTCCGCAACAGCCTTTGTATATGGTAATAAGGCTCTCTTTTTAGGGGGAGCGATTGTTTATGGATTCGTTGCACCTCCCGGGGCACCGGACTTACCTGGCCCCGGCGATGATGTTGGAAGAGCATCTAAAAAAGCCGTAACAACAGTTGTGGAAGAAGCTATTATAGGTGCACCGAAAGCCAATGCAGGAGGGGTTGGCGTGTGTCTGCGCAACTGCGCTTTCGTTGCGACAGCCGCGCAATCACCTCTTTTAAATTCGACACTGGTTTCAGAAATTACTGGGGTAGCAGAGGGGAGCTTAAACCTTTCAAAAGTCGGTGAGATTTGGTCAAAAATGGGATTCGGACGCGCGATACCGCACACATTTGCTACAGGTGAAGATGCAAAAATATTTTTAGAGAACCTTCCCAAAGGTACACGATTTCTTTTAAGCTACCTGCGGGCTAATATGCAAAGTGGGCATGCCATTAATGGTGGTGTTGGGAGATTTGGAACTTATTTTAGAGATCATCAATCATGGGGACAACTCTTCACATCTATTTTTAAGGGACTTGAAAAAGGAATAGTTAATGTCGACATATTTTTAAGGAACCCTCCGCCAACTAAGTAATTCCAAAAGCAGCATTAAAGTTATTGACCAACTAAGAAGTTAATCGATTTAAACACCTCTTTGGATAGAGCAGGGGGGATCAACAAAAATTATTTAATCATCAAAATAATACCTATTCAAAATGAAAAACACCACCACTGCAGCAGCAGTTTCTGAAAACGGAGCAACGTATAAAGTGTACGGCACCGTACGCGATGTATACCAGCAACCTATGCCCGGGGCAACCGTCAGGGCTTATAACGAAGGGA
>JBDUDE010000180.1:0-3284 GCA_040003105.1 Mucilaginibacter sp.
CGCGGCGGGCGTAATCGTGGCCAGGAGCGCGTCCAGCGCCCGCTGCTGCACGGCGGGGTCCACCATCTGCGTCGGGGCCTGGCCGTCGTTTTTCAGGGCATGGGTAAAATACTGACCGCCAATCGACTTCGCCACTGCCTCCACCTGGTAGCGGTGCAGCAGGTAAATTGGTACCAGCGGTTCTTCTATCATGGCCATCGGCGCATCCTGCCTGATTGCTTTTTCTGAAAAGTTATCCAGCAGTTTTCTGCGAATGTCCATCAACCGGGTAAGTTCATCGGCAGCATTTTTGCCGTTGTCCCAAAGGTGGGCGAGGGGATGGGCGCCGCTGGCCGGCCGGGCATCTTCATCGGTAATAAATAGCTGGCCTTGTTTAAGCGTCTCCGCTAATATTCCCTTTAATGCTTCATCCTCGTTTGTGCCAGCGGGAAAATCCTGGTAGCCGTATAGTATGGCGCGTTTATCCCATGTACCGATTTCGGTGGTGTAAGCGCTTGATAAATCAATGGTACCATCGGCGCCCAAAGTAAATGCAGGCGGCGGGTAATCCATCACCGATGCGCGGTTGTTGGTGCTGGCGGCAAAGTTGTGCTGCAGGCCAAGCGTGTGGCCAACTTCGTGCGCGGCAAGCTGGTGCAGGCGGGCAATGGCCATCTTCAGCATTTTATCACTGGTTGGCTTACCATCCTCGTAAGGCTGCAGCAATCCTTCGGCAATCAAAAAGTCCTGCCTGTCGCGCAGCGAACCTAAGGATACCTGCCCCTTAATAATCTCGCCCGTACGCGGGTCGTTAATCGATGCCCCGTACGACCACCCCCTGGTCGACCGGTGTATCCATTGAATAATATTGTAACGAATATCCATCGGGTCGGCATCCTCGGGTAATAATTTTACCTGGAACGCATTTTTATACCCCGCTGCTTCAAACGCCTGGTTCCACCATGCGGCACCTTCCATCAGGGCGGTGCGCACCGGCTCGGGGGCGCCGCGGTCAACATAATAAACTATTGGTTTTACCGCTTCGCTCATCGCTGCCGATGGGTCCTTCTTTTGCAAACGGTGACGGCTTAGCATGCGCTTCATAATAGGCTGGTCAATAGGCGCAGCGTAGTCCATATAATCCACGTCATAAAATCCCGAGCGCGGGTCGAACTTGCGGATTTTATAATTATCGTCAGGCAGTTTTATAAACGAGTGGTGCATACGCACGGTAACAGCGTTAGGGTCGGGCGTAACCGAGCTAATCTCGCTGCCTCTTCCGCGGCCTGCCAATGTTATTGTTGCTTCAAATTCCGAATTATCAGGGAAGGCTTTTGTATTGGGCATATACACTGCCGAGCGCGATTCATCAAAACTATAGCTTCCCTGGTTGCCCAACCTGTCGGCAACATGATGGGCGTCGCGCAGCAAAAACGGCGTAAAATCAATTAATACTTTACCATCTTCTTGTGCCTCTGCCTTAAATCCCCATAAAACTGATTGTGCAAATGCTTCCTCAACTGATTTTCGCTCGTCGGCATTATTGCTGATGGCGCGGTATGCATAGTTTGGTTGTACCAATAATAGTTTCGGCCCGCTTTTAACAAACTTTACAATGCGGCTGTCGCCAATTTGGCCGCGGTCTAGTCCCAAATCGTTCGAGCCGATGCCTGCCGGTAACGAGTTTACGTATAAAAACTCCGTATTAAGCTTGTCAACCTCCAATAATACCCGGCCCGTGCTTTCATCCCAATAAAAATTAAAATAACCGGCGTACCTGGTAAGGTTCTTTGTCAGCGTTGCAATGTCGGCGGTTTTTTGGGCCTTGGCAACCATTAGTATGTTAACTGAAAGTAAAATTAAGAGGAGAATTTTTTTCATATTAAGCTATTGGAATGTTCAGCCTAAAGTATTAATTTTAATCAATATTACCCAATTAACTGACCGCCCGGGCAATTCAACGTTACATCTACCGTTTTAGCTGCTCTATTTAATTATTCGTGCAAAGTGTATAACCTTTTAAATTTTTGTTGCGTATAAGGCATATTATAATTTAGTTATATGGAATTTAATAGCAGATCCGTTAGTATTTTACTTGTTGATGATGATGAAATTAACAACTTCATTTCCATTAAACTAATAAAGAAAGCGCTAATGAACACCGAGATCATGGCCTGCCTCAACGGTAAATATGCTATAGATCAGTTAATGGATATACAAAAGGTCGACCCTGAAAAACTACCGGATTACATCCTGCTCGACATAAATATGCCTATAATGAACGGCTGGGAGTTTTTGGACGAATTTAAACGCCTTAACATCGACCCACTTGGCAAATGCAAAATATATATTATTTCGTCATCAGTATTTAGTAACGATATTAACAAAGCACGCTCATATCCCCTGGTAAAAGATTTTATCTCGAAACCATTAAATGTTGAAAAAATAGTTGAGCTTTTTAGAGTTGAGGACCCCGCTTAAACAGGTATAACCCTAAAGTGCTCATCTTCATAAACGACCGTTCCCACACACGTCGATTTTGCATGGTAAAATAAACAGGTCCAGCCTTCAGCTGCCGCTATTTTACCATATTGTTCCCTTAGTTGCATAGCTTTACGCCCGTCAAAATCGTACTTTGCAATAAATTTCCGGATAAGCTGCTCCGGTTCAGGCAATTCATCGCCGCCGAAAAAACATTTGCCTTCACGGTCCTCAATCCAAATCACCATGTGGTAAGGCGAGTGCCCTCCCGAATGCTCATAGCGTATACCCGGCTTAAATTCGCCGCTGCCTTCAACAAGTGTTAGGTTGATATTGCCTTGTAAAGCCTCGAAAATTTCTTTGTGATAGGACGAAGAGCCGCCGCTAAGTCCCTTTTCCCATTCCTGTTTGGCAATAACGTGCTGCGCCTGCGGAAAGCTTGGCACCAGTTTACCGCCGCGTTCAACCACCAGCCCGCCCGAATGGTCATAATGCAGGTGCGACATGATAACCAGTGTCACTTCTTCCGGGTCGAAACCTGCGTTGCGGATGTGCTGGTGCAAAAACAATTCGTCGCGGGTATCTTTATAGCCCAGCCCGGTATCCAGCAAAATTAAATCGGTATCGGTTTGAACCAAAAACGGGTTAACATGTATAAACAACGAGGCCGGCCTGTCCTTCGGGCTATCCGTTTCGGGGTTAAAAGGGATAAATTTTTTGGTGGCATCAACAGAGTAGGAGCCTTCGGCAAGGGTGAATATATTCATTTTGTATTTTTATTTTTAACTCGCACAGGCCGGCGACCTGTGCTGACGAATAGCGCC
>JBDUDE010000241.1:0-3279 GCA_040003105.1 Mucilaginibacter sp.
CGAGCAGATGAAGGTTGAGTTATTTATCCCGTGTTTTATTGACCAGTTGTTTCCCGAAACGGCTTTTAATACCATTAAGATATTAGAGAAAGCGGGGTGCGAGGTTGGTTATAACCCAGAGCAAACCTGCTGCGGTCAGCCGGCATTTAATGCAGGTTTTTGGGACGATGCCAAAAAAGTGGGCAGCAAGTTTTTGAATGATTTTCCGGAGGATAGTGTGATCATCTCGCCATCAGCATCGTGCACCGGCATGGTTAAAAATTATTATAACGACCTTTTTACCAATACTACCCTGCATAATAAATGCCGCGCTATACAGGGCAATATTTATGAACTTTCTGATTTTTTAATCAATATCCTCCAGTTTGATTATTTCGGTGCCGAGCTCGATGGCCGTGCCGTTTACCACGATAGCTGCGCCGGTTTGCGCGAATGCCATATAAAGGCAGAGCCGCGCCAGTTGCTATCAAAAGTGCTTGGTTTGGAGCTGGTCGACCTTAAAGATGGGGAAACCTGCTGCGGCTTTGGCGGTACCTTTGCCGTTAAGTTTGATGCTATATCAACAGCCATGGCGCAACAGAAAGTCGACAACGCTTTAGCTGCCGAAGCTGACTACATCATCTCAACAGATGTTTCGTGTTTAATGCACCTGCAAAGCTATATCGACAAAAATAACATCCCGCTAAAAACTTATCATATTGCCGACGTGCTGGCGATGGGATGGGGAAACATTTAACCGCTGATTTTTTTGATTATGTTGATTGCGTTGATTTTAGTTGAACGATTACACCGATTTTGAGATGATTGCACCGATTGATTTTTGTTGATTATTGACCGGACCGTTCCGTGGGACTGGCTTGTCAGTTTTTATTCCGGTCGATGTCGAGTATTTTATTGTCTTCGTTCATTTTTATAAGGCGTTTTATTGGGATGCCGTAGGTTGTTGAGGTTTCAAAGCCGTCTTCGCCTTTATTTTTCAAGTCGGCAAGGCCGCTCGGGTCGGTTGTTTCATATTTATTGGCGAAGTAATAAGCAGTATCTTTTTCAACTTTTTCAATCTTATATAGGGTGTACTTATCGTAGGCCAGCACTATTTCAAGAACGTCATCTTTCCTGGGCGAGTGAACGAAATTGTTGACCTGTTCATGCCGATACCTTTCAGAAATAGCGAGTGCAACTATTGCGATGCCAATGACGATAAGGCCGCTGAAATTCCAAATGGGTGGTATGGTCCTTTTGCGGATATGTTCATAACTCGATAGCAAAGACGGGGCATCTGGAAAATTGTTAGCACCTGCCCGCAATTATTACAGCGCGACCATCCCTTTTTACCGACCGGCACAAACGGAATCCTAAATATATGCAAGTACTCCTGGAATATATGAATCTCCACGCAGTTAGTCCGGTTGCAGTTTGGGCATGGTTCAAATACAACTTCCGTCTTCCTTAGCGGGGCCCTGATACCGAATGCAATTATCATTTTAGTTCAGATTGGTTAGTTGATTGGGTCGCCATTATTCCCGGTCTATGTCGAGAATCTCATTGTTTTTGTTCATCGCAACCAATTTAGGTATGGATACGCCGTAGGTGGTCGATTCGTCATAACCTTTAGTTGCAAGGTTACTCAGGTCGGTTTCCTGGTTGGTTACGTATTTATTGATGACAAAGTACACCGTGTCGCGTTCAACTTTTGTTACTTTATACAGGGTGAACTGCTCGTCTTTTAGTTTTATTTCAAAAACATCGTTAATTTTTGGTGCAAGGATAAGTTTGCCTACTTTTTCGGCCTTTTGGTTTTCGGAAATAACGCCCCATATAATCCCTCCGGCTATCAAAAACGCTCCAATAAATGTCCAGATTGGTATACGGGTATTTGATTTTACAGTTTCATAAGCAGGCTTTAGTGATTCGGGCATTTGCTTAAGCTGCAATACTTGTTTACAACTTTCGCATACAGACACTCCGGTTTTGCCGATAGGAAAAAATGGTATCCAGAATACGTGGGCATACCGTTGGTAAACATTCATTTGCACGCTGTTTGCTGTCCGGCAATTCGGACATGGGTCATAAATATATTCAGCCTTTTGGTGCACTGCCCTGGTACCGTATACTATCATTGTGTGATAAAGCGAGGTTGTTTAATGGTCACGCGGCTATAAATATATGAAAGTGTGGCGACAACGGTGCGTAGTATCTGATTAAATATTAATCGGTGAAATCATTCCTAATAATCGGTGTAATCCACATAAAAAACATAAATTTGCCGCATAACTAACAAATCACTTTGTAGGTGATTAATAAACAATTCAATTTTATAAACTTTAAATCATAGTTGTAGATGATTAACATTACGCTCCCTGATGGCTCCCTTCGTCAGTACGAAAAGGGAACATCATCCATGCAGGTTGCACAGTCAATCTCCGAAGGATTAGCACGAAACGTATTAGCGGCCGAAGTTGATGGCCAGGTTTGGGATGCAGGCCGCGCCATTGAGCAGGACGCACACGTAAAACTTTTAACCTGGAACGATTTACAAGGCAAGGCCACCTTCTGGCACTCATCGGCCCACTTAATGGCCGAGGCTTTGGAGGCGCTTTATCCCGGCACCAAATTCGGCATAGGACCGGCCATTGAGACTGGTTTTTATTATGACGTTGACTTTGGCGACAAGGTGTTTTCGTCGGACGAGTTTAAGCAGATTGAGGACAAGATGCTGGAACTGGCCAGGACAAAAGAAGAATTTTCGCGCAAAGCGGTTAGCAAAGCCGATGCCATCGATTACTTTACCGAAAAAGGCGATGAGTACAAGCTCGACCTGATAAAGGATTTGGCCGATGGCTCTATCACTTTTTATACACAAGGTAACTTTACCGATTTATGTCGCGGGCCGCATATACCTAATACAAGCTTTATAAAAGCCGTTAAGCTGATGAGCGTTGCCGGCGCCTACTGGCGTGGCGATGAAAGCCGCAAGCAGTTAACCCGCATATACGCCGTTACTTTCCCCAAAGCAAGTGAGCTTACTGATTATTTGCATTTACTGGAAGAAGCTAAAAAACGCGACCACCGCAAGCTTGGTAAAGAAATGGAACTGTTTGCTTTTAGTGAAAAAGTAGGGATGGGCTTGCCATTGTGGTTACCTAAAGGTGCGGCGTTACGCGAGCGTTTGACCAACTTTTTGCAAAAGGCACAGGTAAAGGCAGGATATGAGCAGGTTATTACCCCGCACATCGGGCATAAAAACCTGTACGTAACTTCAGGCCATTATGAAAAATATGG
>JBDUDE010000612.1:0-3278 GCA_040003105.1 Mucilaginibacter sp.
AGTCTTATAAAAGTTTTAAAGACAGAGCTCGGGAAATCATATGAATACCTGGCAAAGAAAGAATTACACATTAAGAAATTAAAAGAAAGTGAAAATAAAATAGGTAAAGCGGCCGAAGAGGTAAACAACTCTGAACAACAGAAAAATAAGATACTTATTTACCTGTTAATTATTACTTCGTTAGCAATCCTGGTAGTTATTTTCCTAGTATTGATCTTCAACCAGCTTAATAAGGTAAAAGCGAAAGAGAAAATCATCGAGGATAAAAATGTCCAGCTGGAATATATCAACGACATGCTGTTGGAAGATGCTAATATTCAGGAAGAGTATATCGGGCAGTTTTTTAAAGAGATATCGGGTTATATCCTGGTTATAAAAAATAGCACAGGCGCTAAAACGTATCTTTTTGGGTTAAACGATGATAAGCTTAAGGCATTTCAGCTTAACAAATAACCTGTAACAAAAGTAAAATGAAACCAGTTGTACTACTTATAGGTTTAGCTATTGCCTGTGCGTTAACGGCATGCAGCCATAAAAAGCTGGTTGAAAGCACCTTTAAACTGCTGCCTGCAAGCGAAACGCATATTGATTTTGTTAATAAAAACAACCCGACGGACTCGCTTAATATACTCGACTATTTATACTTCTATAATGGTGCCGGCGTGGCATCAGCTGATTTTAATAACGATGGCCTGGCCGACCTTTATTTCGTATCAAACCAGGGGCCTAATAAGCTGTATCTGAATAAAGGAAAGCTCCGGTTTGAAGATATTACTGCAAAGGCAGGGGTAGCCGGAACCGGCGACTGGAAAACCGGCGTTACCATTGTGGACATAAATGGCGACGGGTTAAAAGATATTTATGTAACGGTTGTTTCAGGCTATAAGGGTTTTAAAGGCAAAAATCAGTTATATATTAACAACGGGGATTTAACTTTTACCGAGAGCGCAGCCAAATATGGGCTCGATTTTGAAGGGTTTTCAACCCAGGCTTCATTTACCGACTATGATAAGGACGGCGACCTGGATATGTTTTTACTCACGTCATCCGTTCATAGCAACGATACGTACGGCGACTCGTCGCAGCGGTTTAAATATAGCCACAACGCCGGCGACCACCTGTTTAGAAATGACGGCGGCCATTTTACTGATATTACTGCAGGTTCCGGAATTTACGCCGCACCGATAGGGTATGGGCTTGGGGTTAGCGTTGGCGATTTAAATAACGACGGTTGGGATGATATTTATGTAAGTAATGATTTTTTTGAACAGGATTACTATTACATAAACCAACACGATGGAACCTTTAAAGAACAATTAAAAAGTGCATTTGGCCACACCAGCCTGTTTTCGATGGGTAATACCATGAGCGATGTCAACAAGGACGGGCAGTTGGATATGCTTACCACCGACATGCTGCCCGAAGACATGAAGGCGCTAAAATCAACCATAAACGATGAACCCCTGGATATTTATAACCAGGAAGTAAATGCAGGCTTTTATTACCAATACTCGAAAAACTGCCTGCAGTTAAATGTCGCCAACGGAAAGAAATTTGTTGACGTAGCCCTGTATTCAGGCGTTTCGGCTACCGATTGGACGTGGTCGCCATTGGCGCAGGATTTTGACATGGATGGCCGCAAGGACCTGTTTTTTTCGAACGGGATAAAAAAGCGTTTGAATGATATGGACTACCTGAAATATCTTGGCGACCCAAATACCATCAAGCAATATAAATCGGACCGGAAATTTGACCGGCAAAAAATAGATATGATGCCTGATGGCGCAGTGCACAATTTTTTATACAAGGGCGGCGATAGCTTAAAGTTTACCGATGTTTCAGTTACCAACGATATGGAAAAGCCATCTATTTCGTCCGGGTCGATAGCTGTTGACCTGGATAATGACGGTGACCTGGAAATTGTGACCAATAACATGGATGAGCCGGCATCGGTATATCAAAACCTCTCCATCGGAACTCATGAAAAAAATAAACCTGTTTACCTGAAATACTCGGTAAAATATAAAGCCGGCAATGTTGATGGCATTGGGGCTAAGTTTTTTATGAAATCGGCAATGCAGGTTGACCACCAGGAAATTCAAACCAGCAATGCCTACGAAAGCGGACAAAGCGCCGAACTTACCTTTACATTTTTACCGAATGATAAGCCGCGCGAACTGATGGTGGTTTGGCCCGATAATAGTTACCAGCTGATAAATAACTTCACACTAAATAAAAAAACAGTTTTAACATACAGCGTTGCAAACATCAAAAGTTCCGGAAATACTGCGGAATTAATTAACAGCTTTTTAAACGATAAAAAGTTATTTGATTATACTTCGCCCGTCGATAAAACCGTGGCGACCCTCAAAACTTTCGAAACGCCCGATTTCAATTACAACTATTTGTTGCCGCATTGTTATTTGCCACACACGCCGGCCATTGCCGTTTCAGATGAAAATGGTGATGGGTACGATGATATTTATGTTGGAGGAATTCCCGGCGAGGAAAAATACCTGCTTACAGGGAATAAAGATGGAAGCTTTACCAAACTGCCTGTTGCCGCATTTAACCAGGGTGCCGGCAATGGCGATGCAGATGCAAAATGGGCCGATATAAACGGCGATGGTAAACCCGATTTGCTAGTAACAAGCTCAAACCATCCATTTGCCGACGCTGATAATATACTGCAGCCCAGGTTGTATATCAACAAGGGGGATAATCAATTTGAAAGTAAGCCGCTGCCAAAATTAACGGGCCGGTATTCAAAGTTATTTTTGTTTGATTTTAACGGCGATGGGTTGCCCGATGTGTTTTTATCAGGCGCCGTTTCATTCCGGAACTATACCGCGCCTGCAACGTCTGTAATTTTGATAAATAAGGGAACCGGAAATTTTGAAGCAGTTAAAGGCAGCGAATATGACCAGCTCACCCAAATTAAGTACCTAACCAGCATTACATCCGTTGATATTGACCGCAATGGCGAAGCCGATATCGTAGTTACGGCGGAATGGCAGCCCGTGAGTATTTTTCTGAGCAAAAATCACCTGTTAACAAAACTTTCATCGCCGCTACTGGATGGCTTGAACGGCTGGTGGCAATCAGCATTGATAACAGATTTGGATAACGACGGGAAACCCGACCTGGTGTGGCACGAACCCGGCACATCCCACAACAATGCTGTCGTTGTCGAAGTCAAGACCATCGAGGGTTTGAAGTCAGCGGATGGGATGAGGGCATCCGTCGCCACGCTCCGAGATTTCCTGCAGGCGGCATCC
>JBDUDE010000941.1:0-3270 GCA_040003105.1 Mucilaginibacter sp.
TTTCCCATTCGTAAATTAAAGGCCACGTAGGCCAATTGTTAAAATACCGCTCCGTGTAAATAATTTTTAATTCCATACCGTTGGTATCACACCCGTCATGTATAATAATTGAAACACGCTTATTTGTTGCTGATAAATGCAGCCATCCCAAATTGCGGATATTTCATATCTGTCATTATACAGTCGAACTTTGGCAATTGCATTTCTTTTATCGATGGATTGAACGTATCGTTTACAGCATGGTCAAGGTTGGCGCCCCCTTCCTTTGCCAACTCGGGGCGCTGCTTTGTCTTTGTATAAACTGCCGTACATAAAATATTCCCGGCTGTTACCCGGAATTGCGTTAATTTAAACTTTTCATCAAATACTTGCCCAGGTAAGCAGGGGTTTTGTAGTAAAAATAAATTCTAAAATGCTTTAACAGCATAAATAAAACTGTTCTGTAAGCTTTTTTTTGCGGCCGGCCATTTGCCATAAGCATCCTTGCAAACTCATTAAGTGTTTTTAGCTCCGCTTCGCAACGCGTTACATACTCCAATTGCGTACAAGCAGCAGGTAGTACCGTATTCCATTTTTTATTAAAAGCTAGGGCATTTTGTATCCAGGTTTCATTAATGTCGGCTTCGGAACAATGCTTGATCAAAATATCAAAAACGCAATAGACATTATAACCTGCCTGGCTTACCTGCATGGTGATATCCACATCGTAAAAATGAAAGCCGCTGTAGGTTACATCGTCAAATCTTATTTTATCGAAAAGGCTTTTACGGATGCAAAACCAAACACCGTCAAGCACCAGCACATTGTTTTTATTGGCAGTGGTTGGCGGTATTGCCTGGAAACTATGGTGCTCACCGCCTTCCCTGTCCGACAGTATGTTGATGTTAACCAAATTTCCTCCCCACCAGGAGCCCGGCATGTATGGCACGTAAGGAGTTCCGGCTATCCCGATTGCACCGGCTTTTTCATCGTTAAAGTGGTTTGAAACCAACTCCCCCCAATTTTGGGTATGGAAAGCAATATCGTCGTGCATAAAGCATAAATAAGGATATTTACTTTTTTGTGCGCCCAGGTTGTAGGCACTAAATATACTATGGCTGTTATCCGAATTATCAATCACTACAATTTCATAATCGGCGCCAATCGTGTCTGCAATGTTTTCTTTTAGAGATAGCGGGATATCGTTTGCCCTGGCACAAATTATTAACGAGAGCATTATGCTATAGCCGGGGTAATTAGGTTATCAATCTGTTTATAAATAGCCGGCGCTACTGTATCGGTGCTACAGTCAGCCATCACCAATTCGTGCCCTTTAAGCCCCATTTGTTTTGCAAGTTCGTTATCACGGCTAAGCTGGTACACCAATTCGGCAAGTTTAGTTATGTTTAAATACGGGGCAAGCAAGCCGGCGCCCTGGGTTACAAATTCGGGGATGCCGCCGCTGTTTTCAAAAGCAATTACCGGTTTCTTTAAAAATGCGGCTTCCAGCACTATCAGCGGGAACGGGTCCTCGCGCGATAGCAGCACAAAAACACCAAACAGGTTAATGTAATTAAGTGGGTCGGGTTTGTTTGATATAAACAGCAGTTTGTCATCAACCCCGCATTTAACCGCATCATACCTGAGCAGTTTTGCCCATTCATCGCCGGAATCGACGCCAAGCCAGGCTATTTTAAAATCAAAATCGGGATATAGTTCCGTCAATTTTAAAACAAGCGGGATAACCAGGTCGGTACCCTTTCGCCATGATGGTGCGCCGCCGGTACCAATTATAAACTGGCCTGGCTTAATACCTGTATCTGCCAGCAAACCTTTATTAAATACTGGCACTATCCCGGTATCAATAAACTCGTAATGCAGGCTAACCTTTTCGTCAGGCACATTAAATGATGTGATTAAATGTGTTTTTACCGCACCCGAAACAGCGATGATTGCATCCGTAAGCCGCAGGCTTTCTGCGATATAATCATCGGTGAAAAAACAGCCGGTAGCGTACGCAAGCTCATGGATGCAGCAAAGCGTTTTAACAGCATGATTTTCTTTAAAAATGGTTAGCCAGGGCAGCGTTACAATGGTATTACCGTATACCAGGCTGTATTTGTTTTTTGTCAGCGTGGCGGCTGCTTTTTTGTAATCGTCGTTCAGCGTGGTTTTACGCAACTTTTTTTTTATGCGTGACGGATAAGAATGCTGCCGGGTAAGCTTGCTCAAAACAATCGTTTCTGCTATCGCTTCAAAATCACTTCGCAGGGGGCCGTCTGTTAATAATAATACATCAAACTGCAGTGCCGTATTGTGCTTAATCCATTTCAGCAGGTGCAACAGCACTATCGGCGCACCGCTGCGTGATGCCTCGTGGCTAATAAATAAAACTTTGCTTGCCTGCGCTTTTGCCAATTATTCCTTGTGATTTTGGATGATATAATCTGCCTTAAATTTTAAAACGGTGTTTGCCGGCACCGATTTATAAACAAGGTTATTAGCCCCGATAACAACATTGTCGCCAATTGTTACGCCTTTCAATATGGTTACGTTGCTGCCTATCCAGCAGTTTTTACCGATGGTGATGGGGGCAGTTTTGAATTTATGTCTATCCACATCCAACACTTCATTTGCGTAAGTGTAGGTGTGGTTATGGTCATATATTTTTACCCCTTCGCCAAACTGGGTATTTTCGCCAATGCTGATTTTATCAAGGCAGTTGATGGAGCAGTAGTTATTAAAAAATACATTATTGCCGATGGTTAGTTCCGCTTTAGGTACCAATAAAATGGCACAATACTTTTTAAAATAAACGCCCGAACCGAATTGTATGGAGAAGTTACCTGCTGGTATTGAAGCCGAAAAATATTCTTCGATAGTAAGGCTGCCGGCAATACCGATGTTTGGGTTATTGTATATTACTTTGAGTTTATACTCCTCGTAAACAAACATAAGCTTTGTGATAATTTTACCAATCAAATTTTTAAGGGCCCGTTTCATTATCAGCGGTAATTTAATAGGGTATCAATTTTAAAAACCAGCCGTATCAAATAGTACGACCTTCGACCCAGCTTATTCATAATAAACGAACCGATCCTTCGCAATTTGCCCT
This sequence comes from Mucilaginibacter sp., assembly GCA_040003105.1. Classification (GTDB taxonomy): domain Bacteria; phylum Bacteroidota; class Bacteroidia; order Sphingobacteriales; family Sphingobacteriaceae; genus Mucilaginibacter. The sequence goes on from JBDUDE010000941.1 coordinate 3,095, forward strand.
TTGTCACTTCGTACATGCCGTTATTTAAAAATAGGGCCTCGTTAATTTTGCCGGGTTTTATAAAGCCGCAAATGGTGCGGTTCACAAAGCCGTTAAGCCTCCCCGTTTCTTCGGGCGATAACAGTTCTTTCCGGTAGTTTTTTATAAAAACATTTGCATTTGCCAGGCTCATTAAA
>JBDUDE010000071.1:0-11005 GCA_040003105.1 Mucilaginibacter sp.
ATAAAATTGTATAAATGTTGCGGCGAATACCAGCTGATATTTACCGGCAGCCTGTTTAACAATCCGTAATATCCCCTTTTCAAATTTTACATCGTCAACAAAATTCGAAAACAGCTTGCCCTGCGGAAACAGCAGTACAAGGTTGCCGGGTTCGTCTAAAAGGTTCGCCGCATAATCCAGCGATTCGAGTATATCCCTGGAGTTCTTGTTAATTGAAAACGCTCCGCCATACCGCAGGTAATTAATCTTATAGGCGGTGGCTTCGTTTATCATAACATAAAAATGCTTCTTAAACAGCCTGTCGTTGATGCAGTGCATTATCAACCCATCCCAAAAACTAAAATGGTTGGCCAGTACCAAAACCGATTTGTTTTTATCAAGGCCGATGGTATTATATGAAAGTTGCTGAAATTTCGTGCGTACTAAAAACTTTACATAGCGGTGCATTAGCCAGTAAATAATTTTATTGTTTTTAGGAGTCACCATTTAGCGCAAGTTAATATATCCGGCTGAAATTGACAGGTATGGTACGTAATTCCCGCATAGCTTCCCACTCAAAATAAAAGAAAACCATACCAATACTTGATGGGCGATGTGGTTAATACGCAATAATGATAGCGTAATTTACACATGATAATCAGGTAGTTAAACGCTTGTCCGGCGTTTACGCAAGCCCTTACTTTACATTATTATTCAGTATTAAATAAATACTGCTAACAAATATTTTTTATTCATCAATATCTACACACAAAACTCAATTTTTATGAAAAATTTTAAACATCCTTTATTTGCTTTTTTGGCTGCGGCCATAATTCTTGCTTCCTGTGGTAAAGATGGCGCGGTTGGCCCGTCAGGCCCTGCGGGCCCTGTAGGCTCAACAGGCGCCACAGGGGCTGTTGGTGCAACAGGCGCCGATGGCACAAAAATATATTCGGGGACAGGCGCCCCGGGGGCAACCGTTGGCATTAACGGCGATTTTTACCTCAATAAAACCAACAGCGATTTTTATGGACCCAAGGTGGCGGCTGGCTGGGGTGCGCCTACAAGCCTGAAAGGCGCTACTGGAGCTACTGGAGCTACGGGTGCTACCGGAGCTACTGGCGCTACGGGTGCTACCGGAGCTACTGGCGCTACCGGAGCTGCAGGTTCCAAAATTTACAGCGGCACCGGCGTACCTGCATCATCGCTGGGTAGTAACGGCGATTTTTATTTAGATGTTACCACCTATTTATTTTACGGCCCAAAAGCCGGCGGTGCATGGGCGGTACCTATTAACCTGAAAGGGCCTAAAGGCGATCCAGGGACAGCCAACGTTATTTATTCCGACTGGTACACTCCTTCTACTTATACAAAAACAACCATTTTCGGCACAATCAATTTTATAGCTGATATACCGGCCACTAAAATTACCCAGGCTATTTTAGATAAAGGAGCTGTATTTGTGTACGGCAAACTGGACGGCTACAACCCTGTTATATGGCCAACAGACCAGGTGAGCCAATTGCCAATTGCTATTAATTATATGAGTGGCACTACGCCTAACCTTGATACCTGGTCGGGACTGTGTACCGTAGGTAGTTTGAGAATTACTCTTACCAGCAGCACTAACGCTTATTCTGGCATTTCAAATGCACACCAGTTCAGGTATGTTATTGTTCCGGGCGGCGTACATACGCTTGGCGCTGTTGACCCAAAAAACTATAAGCAGGTACAACAGGTATTAGGGTTAAAAGACTAACCTGCAATTGTTCTGCTAATAAAATAACTGCAAACACCGGGGCTTAGGCTCCCGGTGTTTTATTTTTTATGTGATTTATGATAACAGCCGTAGCACCCGTATGTGCTACCACATACGCCTTTGCTTTTTCGCCGGTAATTTTATAAACATTATTTTTTGCCAGCCCGCAGATGACGGCTTCCAGTTCGGCCTCGTCAACGATGCTAAAGCCGGTTTGTAAGGCAATCAAGTCATGTGCTTCCTTAAACTTCGAATAATTGGGCCCGAAAATTACCGGCAAACCAAAGGCGGCAGCCTCTAAAGTATTATGTATACCTGCCCCGAAGCCGCCTCCTATATAAGCAATATCCCCATACTGATAAAGGGACGAAAGCATGCCAATATTATCGATTATCAGGGATTTGAAATTTGAGGTTTGAGATTTGAGATCAACTTCGCTGCCTGTTAAGGCAGAGAGTTGGGAATACCGTACAGCGGAGCCTTCTGGTAAAAGATCGATAAGCCGCTTTATTTTCTCTTCTCCTATTTCATGCGGGGCAATGATAAACTTCCAGTCCGGGTATTGAGTAACCAGCGTTGCTATCAATTGTTCATCCTGCGGCCAGGTACTGCCTGCTATAAATACTTTATGTCCATTTTTAAATTCGTTAATCAAGGCAATCTCTTTTGGTTGCTGTGCATTGGCCCACACCCTATCGAACCGCGTATCGCCGGTTACCGTAACATTTTGAATATTTAATTGCTGCAATAAAATTTTAGAACCTTCATCCTGCACAAAAAAATGACTCACAAAGCCCAGCATTTTGCGGTGCAGGCTGCCATACCATTTAAAAAACACCTGTCCGGGTCTGAAGACGCTTGAAATTATATACAGGGGGATGTTGCGGCGATGTGTCTCGTGAAAAAAATGATACCAGTATTCATATTTGGTAAAAACGACCATTTTGGGCTTCAGGGCGTCAATAAATTGGCGGGCATTTGCCCTTGTATCAAGTGGGAGGTAATACACTGCGTCTGCCAGCGGCGTGTTTTTGCGAATTTCGTATCCGGATGGTGAAAAAAAGGTGATAACTATTTTATTTTCCGGATTTTTTAATCTTAATTGCTCTAAAACAGATCGACCTTGTTCGAATTCGCCAAGTGAAGCAAAATGAAACCAGATACATCCATTTAAAGATATAAATGACTGATTTTTCCGCCCGTGAATCCAAAGCTTTGCCTTGGGATTGAAAAAAGAAGCTAAATAAACCACCAGGAAATATAACCTAACTCCTATATTATATATTAAACGCATTTTATTTTATGGTTTTTTTGCCGATTTCGTATTAAGAGAGTAAAAAAGACATAGTATCTATTTTAATATTACGATTTTTTTAATTTCAACCACTCCAAAACAGGTCTAATTTCCTCAAATTGACTATTCAAAGGAAAATAAGACCCCACGCACACACCGAAACTCATGAATGTCCTTTTTTTTCTTTCGTTAACCCAAAATATTGTATTTTTTTTAAAAAATTGGCCAAAAAAATGACAAAAAAATATTTTTTAGACCCTTTGCCATATAATAATAGCATTTTAGCGTCTGAATTATTAACTTCGCGGGAACAAATGTATCACAATAAAAAAACATATCTATGAAAATTGCTGTTATCGGAACAGGCTACGTAGGCTTAGTGACCGGAACATGTCTAGCTGAAACCGGTAATGAGGTTGTTTGCGTTGACATAGTTGAAGAAAAAGTAAACAAGATGAGAGCGGGCGAGATGCCGATTTACGAACCGGGCCTCGACCAGTTGTTTCATCGTAACATTAAGCAGGAGCGTTTAACATTTACAACAAATTTGGCCGAAGCAATAGGGCCTGCAAAGGTTATCTTTTTGGCATTACCGACCCCTCCGGGAGCTGATGGCTCTGCCGATTTAAGCTATGTGCTTGGCGCTGCAAAGGATATCGCAAAGCTGATTACGGAGTATAAGGTGATAGTTACCAAATCAACCGTTCCCGTTGGCACGGCAGATAAAGTTACTGCAGTTTTAAAGGCCAATACCAAGGTGCCGTTTGCAGTGGTATCAAACCCTGAATTTTTGCGCGAGGGCGTTGCGGTTGAAGATTTTATGAAGCCCGACCGCGTTGTAATTGGTACTATGGACGAAAAAGCCCGCCAGATAATGGGCGATTTATATGCTCCGTACGTACGCCAGGGTAACCCGATATTGTATATGGATGAGCGCTCGTCCGAACTTACAAAATATGCCGCAAACGCGTTTCTGGCAACAAAAATTACTTTTATGAACGAGATTGCAAACATGTGCGAGCTTGTTGGTGCCGATGTGGACATGGTGCGTAAAGGCGTTGGCGCTGATGCGCGCATTGGCAAGCGCTTCCTGTTTCCCGGTGTTGGCTACGGTGGTAGTTGTTTCCCTAAGGATGTTCAGGCATTGGCAAAAGCGGCCGAAGAAAATAAATATGAGTTTAAAATATTAAACTCGGTGATGGAGGTTAACGAAACGCAGAAAAAACGCCTTGTTGTTAAACTGCGTGAGTATTACGGCAAAGATGGACTAAAAGGCAAAACCTTTGCCCTTTGGGGACTGGCATTTAAGCCGGAAACGGATGATATACGCGAGGCGCCTGCTTTGTATATAATAGAAGACTTGCTGGCCGCCGGTGCAAAAGTTGTTGCTTACGACCCCGAAGGCATGCCAAATGTTAAAAAATTGCTTGGCGATAAAATTAGCTACGCCCGCGACAGGTATACCGCCCTTGACGATGCCGATGCATTGTTGATTGTAACAGAGTGGCCGGTTTTTAGAACGCCTGATTTTGATTTTATGAAGGAAAAGTTGAAAGCTCCTGTTATATTTGACGGGCGTAACCTTTATGATCTTGACAGGATGAAGGATTGCGGTTTTTATTACAGCAGTATTGGGCGTAAAACAGTTGGCAAATGACAAAACGTAAAAGAATACTGATAACCGGCGCAGCCGGTTTTTTAGGCTCGCACCTGTGCGACAGGTTTATTGCCGAAGACTATCATGTGATTGGTATGGATAACCTCATAACCGGTGATCTGCGGAATATTGAGCACCTGTTTAAGCTGGAAAACTTCGAGTTTTATAACCACGACGTTTCCAAGTTTGTATACGTGCCCGGTGATTTGCATTACATACTGCACTTTGCATCGCCGGCAAGCCCTATCGACTATTTAAAAATCCCCATTCAAACCCTGAAGGTTGGCTCATTGGGCACACATAACCTGTTAGGTTTGGCGCGCTCAAAAAAAGCCCGGATGCTGATAGCCTCGACCTCCGAAGTTTACGGGGACCCCAGTGTAAACCCCCAGCCCGAAGAATATTGGGGCAACGTTAACCCCGTAGGCCCACGCGGCGTTTATGATGAGGCAAAGCGTTTCCAGGAAGCCATTACTATGGCATATCATACCTTCCACGGGTTGGAAACCCGCATTGTGCGTATATTTAATACTTATGGCCCGCGAATGCGGCTTAATGACGGGAGAGTGCTGCCGGCCTTTATTGGGCAGGCCTTGCGCGGCGAATCATTAACCATGTTTGGTGATGGTTCACAAACACGGTCATTTTGTTATGTTGATGATTTGGTTGAAGGTATATATCGTTTATTATTCAGCGATTATGCCCAGCCGATGAACGTTGGCAACCCGGACGAAATAACCATCCGCGAATTTGGCGAGGAAATAATAAAACTAACCGGAACCAATCAACAGTTAATAAGCTTACCTTTGCCGACTGACGACCCTAAACAGCGCCGGCCTGATATTACAAAAGCCAGGAGCATTTTAGGCTGGGAGCCAAAAGTATCGCGTAGCGAAGGTTTGAAAATTACCTATGAATATTTTAAATCACTGCCCGAAAAGGAAATACAGCATAAAGATTTTACCTATTATAACAAAAGTTAATGTCTAAAATATTAGTAACAGGCGGTTTAGGCTACATAGGCTCGCACACCGTGGTTGAATTGGTTGCCGCCGGGTATGAGCCGGTAATAATTGATGATCTTTCAAACTCGAACATTAAAATACTTGACCAGCTAAGTAAAATTATTGGGTTTAAACCAACGTTTTACCAGTTTGACCTTTGCGACGAACAAAAACTAAATGATTTTATAGCAGCAGAGCCTGATATTGACGGCCTTATTCATTTTGCCGCATTTAAAGCCGTTGGCGAATCGGTGCATAACCCGTTAAAGTATTATCGTACCAACATTTATTCGCTGGTGAATTTGTTGCGCGCATATAGCGCCAAACCTGTAAAGTTTGTTTTTTCGTCAAGCTGTACCGTATACGGCCAGCCCGACGTATTGCCCGTGACAGAGGATGCACCGGTTAAGCCGGCACAATCGCCCTATGGCAATACGAAGCAAATAGCCGAAGAAATATTGAAAGATGCGGTAATAGCCGGCAATGCCGATAAGGTTATTGCTTTAAGGTACTTTAACCCTGTAGGTGCTCACGAAACCGCGTTAATTGGCGAACTGCCTAACGGGGTTCCGCAAAACCTGGTGCCGTTTATTACACAGACCGCTATAGGCAAACGCGAAAAAATAACCGTGTTCGGCAACGATTATAATACAAAAGACGGTAGCTGCGTGCGCGATTATATCCATGTAGTCGACCTTGCCAAAGCGCACGTTGCTGCTTTAAAATTAATGGCGGACAACGATTTTAAAGGCTACGACGTATTTAACATCGGAACCGGGAATGGAAACACCGTTTTAGAAATAATTGCAGCGTTTGAAAATGCCACAGGTGTAAAATTAAATTACGAAATTGGCCCCCGCCGTGATGGCGATGTGGAAAAGGTTTGGGGCGATGTAACCAAATCGACAAAAGTTTTAAAATGGACGGCAGAGCTTGGGATCGATACCATGATGGCATCGGCCTGGGAATGGGAAAAGTATATATCACAAAACCCCTCTTAGTGTGATTTTATTTTTCCTTTATTTAAGTTGATTAATAAACCAAACAAAAATTGATTTGATAATTGTAAGTAACTTGCCTTATAACAATGAGGTGATTGGTGCGTTTTGATGCCTGGGTTAACATTTACAAAACCAAATAACAAAAGCCTGTTTTGATGAAAAAGATAATTATTACCGGTGGCGCAGGTTTTATAGGGTCGCACGTTGTGCGGCGTTTTGTAAAAACTTACCCAGGGTACAGTATTATAAATCTTGATAAATTAACTTATGCCGGCAATTTGGCCAACCTGCGCGATATTGAGCACGAGCCGAACTATAAATTTATTAAGGGTGATATAGTTGATATTGATTTTATACAAACGCTTTTTGCCGACGAGCAGCCTGACGCTATAATACACTTGGCGGCCGAATCGCATGTAGATCGGTCGATAACTAACCCGCTTGATTTTGTGATGACCAACGTGGTGGGCACCGTAAATCTGCTGAACGCCGCCCGCCTGACCTGGAAAGGCCGTTATGGCAAAACCCGCTTTTACCACGTATCGACCGATGAGGTTTACGGCACACTGGGTGATAGCGGGATGTTTACCGAAGAAACCGGGTACGACCCACACTCACCTTATTCTGCATCAAAAGCCAGCTCCGACCATTTTGTTCGTGCTTATTACGATACCTACGGCCTTGATACCGTAATTTCAAATTGCTCAAATAACTACGGCTCATTTCACTTTCCCGAAAAGCTGATCCCCCTGGCCATCAACAATATTAAACAAATGAAGCCTGTGCCTGTTTATGGCAAAGGCGAAAACGTGCGCGACTGGCTATGGGTTGAGGACCATGCAAGGGCTATTGATGTAATATTTCACAAAGCAAAAACGGGCACCACCTACAACATTGGCGGGCATAACGAGTGGAAAAACATCGACCTGATAAAGTTGTTATGCAAGGTACTTGATACCAAGCTGGGCAGGCCCGCCGGACAATCAGAAAGCTTAATAACTTTTGTTACCGACCGGGCCGGGCACGACCTGCGTTACGCCATTGATGCATCAAAACTAAAAAACGAATTGGGCTGGGTACCATCCATTACTTTTGAGGAAGGACTGGAAAAAACGGTAGATTGGTACCTTGCTAATGAACAATGGCTGAATGATGTTACGTCGGGCCATTACCAGCAATACTATTCGGAGCAATATAACGACCGCTAAGATGTTTGGTTTATTTAAAAAGAAAGAAGCAAAAAGAGAAATCACTTTCGACTATAGTACGTTGGAGGTTGATATGCATTCTCATATTTTGCCTGGAATTGATGACGGTGCGCAAAATCCGCAGGAATCAATTTTCCTTATCAAGCAAATGATGGACCTGGGTATAAAGAAATTTATTGCAACCCCCCACATAATGGTTGATTATTACCGCAATACCGCCGAAACCATAAATGCGGCACTTGATGTGCTCAAGGCGGAGCTGAAAAAAGAAAACATTGATGTAGAAGTACAGGCTGCTGCCGAGCATTATTTTGACGAAACCTTCGAAACCAGGGTTGACGAAAATAAACTGATGGTAATGGGCGATAATTATGTGCTTTTTGAATTTTCATTTATCAACCAGCCTATAAACACCATCCCTGTAATTAACAAGATGCGCGAAGCGGGGTATAAGCCCATATTGGCGCACCCTGAGCGCTACCCCTATATGGATATCGAACAGTTGAAGGCCTTACATGGATGGGGCGTTGATTTTCAGTTAAATACCATATCATTAACCGGCTACTACGGCGCTGGTGCACGAAAAATTGCCGAGGAGATGATTGACAATCAATTGATAGACTTTATATCCAGCGATATGCACCACCCCCGGCACGCCGAAGCATTTAAAAATGCGCTGAGAACTACTTATCTTGAGAAGTTGCTTTTTGATTATCCGCTGAAGAATACTTTGCTGAAATAATTTCGGAATTCGGATGTTCGATTTCGGATTTAGAGTGTTTTTTAACAAAATCAGCAGTAGCAGTTTTGTTGAGAATTCCGCAATCGGCATTGCGACTTCCGAATTGAAAAATTCCGAAATCGAAAATCCGATATCCAACATCATTCGTATCTCAGTGCCTCAACAGGATCTAATTTCGATGCTTTTTTGGCGGGATAAAAGCCTGATATAAGCCCTATACCGGTACACAGGGCAATAGCACCGAACAGCCATTTCCAGGGTGCGACAAACGAGCCGCTGATGCTTACTGCAATAAGGTTTCCCACTGCCATCCCTAAAATAATACCGAGTACGCCGCCTATCAGGCATATTACAATGGCCTCAATTAAAAACTGCTTGCGTATAATGGCAGGAGTTGCTCCTAATGACTTGCGCAAGCCTATCTCGCGGGTGCGTTCAGTTACCGATACCAGCATAATATTCATCAGGCCAATAGCAGCGCCAATAAGCGTAATAATGCCTATGGTTGCGCCGCCCATTGTCATATAGGTTAGCTGGCCCGATAATTCCTGCTGTATGGAGTCACTGCGTTCAATTTCAAAGTTGTCAACGTCTCCCACATTCAGGCTGCGGATATTCCGGAACAGCGAAGTAGCTTCGCCAATACTGGCATCAAGCGCGGCTGGGTTACTCACCATTATGGTGATAGTAAATGACGGGTTAGCCCTGTTAACTATCTGCTTAGCTTTAACAACGGGGATTACACAAAACTTATCGCCTCCAAAACCCGCGCTCGAGCCTTTTGACGCAAATACACCCACTACCCTAAACTCGTTGTTGCCAATAAACATTAGTTTGTTGATGGGGTCAACGTCCTTAAAAAGCTTTTTCTTTATCTCGTTACCAATCATAACCACATTGGTGCCGTGCTCCAGTTCGGAAGCCGAGAAATTGCGGCCGAAGGCTAATTTTTGCCCGCTGGTAAGTAAATAGTTTTCGTTTGAGCCGCTTACCGATATATTAGGATTGGTTTTTTGATTGCCATATTTTGCAATGGCTGTGCCCGAAACTTGTAAATTGAGCGCAATAACAGCCGGCAGCGCAAATTTCTTTTTAAAGTTAGCCGCCTGGTCATATCGTATAGATGGATATATTTTGCGGTGCCCGCCGTTACCAAAATTTAAGCCCTGGCCCCGGTTTTGTATAGTAAATGAATTGGCCCCAAGGCCGGCAAAGGCATCATTGGTAAATTGTTTTACACCCTCAATTGCCGTTAAAATACCAACCAGAGCCATTATGCCAATAGCAATAATTAAAGCCGTAAGTGATGTACGCAGCCTGTTGCCCGCAATTGACTGTAAGGCAATAGAAATATTTTCGCGATAACTGGTTTTTACGGACATAGTATAAAAAATAACAAAACTTGACGATAAGACTGTAATACCCACTGGTTTGTTACAAGGGCATGGTGTTATATTTGCCTAGTCGTAAAGCACTTTCGCATTCCAGGGCCAGTAACGGTTAAATATTTATCAGGTATTATTAAATGCTTGCCCGTGACTAAATTTTTCTTTCCAATAAATTCCATTTAAATTTAAGCATGAAAACCTTATACAAAATACTCCTCACCATAATTTTGTCAACTTTTTCTGTTTACGCATTTTCGCAGGGCAATAAGGAAAAAATAAAAGAACTGATTAACCAGGGGATAGCCCTTAACGACTCAGGTAAATACGATTTAGCTGTTGACAAGTATAAAGAAGCAATAAAGCTCGATCCGAATAGCATGCGAGCTATGTACGAACTGTCGTATACCCTTGCGCACAGTGGTAAGCCTAAAGAAGCCATACCTTACCTGGAGAAAACGGCCAGTGCCGATGGCTATGCAGAAGCCTATGATTTGCTGGCTAGTATTTACGATGATGAAAAGAATTTTGATATGGCTGTATCTTACTATAAACAGGGTATAACAGCTTTCCCCAAATTTCAACTCCTCCATTTCAATCTTGCTATCTCGTACCTGCGTCAAAAAAAATATGCCGACGCAGAAGGATTTGCAATAAACGCAATTAAACTCAATCCAACGCATCCGGGCAGCCTGCGGGCCTATGCTCTTTGTGCGTACTATCAAAACCGGGGCGTAAAAGCAATACTGGCGTTTTGCAGCTTTATAATGCGCGAACCACAGTCGAAAAGAGCTGTGGAGGCTTATCAGTACATTCAAAAAATCATACAATCTAAGGTTGGTGTGAAAACCGATAAAGACGGAAAACAAAGTGTTAATATTTATGTCAGCGATGATAAAGCGTTGGACGAGGATGAAAAGGCTATGGACCTCTTTTTATCAATGACGGCGGCGGACCCAGCTCTTGAGAAGAATAA
>JBDUDE010000243.1:0-3262 GCA_040003105.1 Mucilaginibacter sp.
CACCTAAACGGCGAAGCCCTCATGTAATAATCCTCTCCAAAGGAGAGGACTTTAACTTCGCTCTTTACAAAGGCATCTTAGAACCCTCTCCTTTGGAGAGGGCAGGGTGAGGCGACGACAAACTATTTCTTCAAATACTCCCCCTTAAACACCGTCCCCAACACTTCAAAAGCATCATTAAATACGATCAAATCCGCATCAAAGCCTGCTGCGACGCGGCCTTTTGCCGGGAGCCTGGCCAGTTGTGCCGGGTATAACGATGCCATGTTTATAGCCTCCGCTAATTCGATGCCTGCTTTCTCCACGCAGTTTTGTACAGCCTTCAGCATACTCAGGCACGAGCCGGACAATGTGCCATCGGGCATTACATACCTGTCGCCGGTGAACTGGTGCTGGTAGGTGCCTTCGGTAACAGCGGTAACGGCGTCGGTAATTAAATATAGCTTGTCGCCCAGCTCGCGTTTGGCCAGGCGTATCATGGCAAAATCAACATGGATGCCGTCGGCTACCACACTGGTATACGGGCGTTCCTCAAATATGGCGGGGATGTAGCCCGGCTCGCGGTGGTGCATTTGCGGCATGGCGTTAAACAGGTGCGTTACTGCCGGAATGGGTTTATTTAAAAACGCCTTCCCTTCATCGTAACTTGCATTGCTGTGACCGCTGGAAAGGATGACGCCATGGTCGTGCAAATAATCTATCACCTCCTGGTCCTGCAGTTCGGGGGCAATGGTCATCATCTTTATTTCGCCACCGGCCATTTCAACCCAGCGTTGTACTTCGGCCAGGGTGCCTTTTTTAATCAGGTTGGCCGGGTGGGCGCCGCGTTTAATGGGGTTAAGATACGGCCCTTCAAAGTGCATCCCTAAAAAGTTGCCTTTCGCCACTTTACGGTATTCTTTGGCGGCAGCAATGCCCTGCTCGAAAATGGCTGGCGTATTGGTGCCTATGGTGGCGAAAAAGCCGGTGGTACCCTGGGCAAGCAGGTCGCTCTCCATACGCTCCAGCGCTTCAACAACCGGGGTGCCGGCAAACAGCTTGCCGCCGCTGCCGTATATCTGCAGGTCTATTAACCCGGGGGCAACGAATGCGCCTTTTAAATCGATTTTGGTTACGCCATCGGGGATGGAGGTTTCGTCGGTAATGGCAATGATTTTGCCGCCGGTAATCAGGATTACCTTACCGGGGGTGATTTGTCCATCGGTTATCAGGCGGAGGTTGTGGAGGGCTGTTATCATGGTGGTTGGTACTAAACGTATTGGTCGCCTCACCTAAATCCTCTGCCTCATCCGGCCTTTGGCCACCTTCTCCAAAGGAGAAGGGAAGCGGCATCCGTTTGTCCGGGAGAGGACTTTAACTTCGCTCTTTTACAATGACGTTCTCAAGGCGTCTATTTTAGAACCCTCTCCTTTGGAGAAGGCAGGGTGAGGCAAAAAAAAATCCCCTTCGTTTTCACGAAGGGGATAAAATATTTAAGCTCCTAAAGCAACCCGCTTAAATGCGGTAACTGTCAGGCCTTTTTCAACGGTGGCCAAAAACTGGGCAACGCTTTTCGAAGGGTCCTTAACAAACTCCTGGTTTAACAGGGTGTTGTCTTTATAAAATTTATTAAGCTTGCCCAAGCTGATTTTTTCAACCATTTCTTCAGGTTTGCCTTCTGCACGGATCTGATCTTTTGCAATTTCAAGCTCGCGCTCGATAGTTGTAGCATCAACACCGTCTTTATCAATAGCAACAGGGTTCATAGCGGCAATTTGCATGGCAACGTCTTTACCTGCTTCATCAGCACCTGCAACGGCAGCGCTAAGGCCAACCAATACACCTAAACGGAAGTTACCGTGGATGTAGGCAACAACTTTTTCGCCTTCAACAACAGTGTATTTAGATACGCCGATCTTCTCGCCGATCTTACCTGTTTTTTCAATTACCAGGTCACCGATCTTAGCTGTAGTAGTTTCAACGTCAACGCTGATATCATAAAGCTCTTCGATAGAAGCTGGTTTATGTTCAACAGCTGCATTAGCGATCTGGTTACCAAAGGCAACAAATTCAGCATTTTTAGCCACGAAATCAGTTTCGCAGTTCAACTCGATGATAACACCGAATTTGCCATCGGCAGATGAACGTGCGATAACTACACCTTCATTGCTTTCGCGGTCCTGGCGGCTTGCAGCCACTTTAGCACCTTTTTTCCTTAAAAAATCAATAGCAGCTTCAAAATCGCCGTTGGTTTCAGTTAAAGCTTTTTTGCAATCCATCATACCGGCACCAGTTTGCTGGCGCAGTTTGTTTACGTCGGATGCAGTGATTTGTAATGTAGACATTGTCTTAAATTTTGTTAGTTAGTAGCAGTTGTTAGTAGCAGTGGCAGTAAGGGTACCGTTATAATAACTAAACACTACGCTTCAATATAAAAATATTGGCAGCTGTAAGTAAAAGCGGCAAAACTGCTACTGCTACTTACAACTGCCACTTTATTACTCTTCTGTAGACTCAGCAGTCGGGGTCGAATCTTCAACCGCAGCGTCAGCTTCAACAGCTACCTTGCGAACCCTTTTGCCTTCGGCAGCAGGTGCACGGTCAACCGGGGCAGCAGCTTCAGGAGCATCAGCTTTAGCTTTCGCTACTGCTGCTTCTTTTTCAGCTTCGTCTTCTTTCTCGCGTTTACGCTCGTCTAAACCTTCAACAATCGCCTGGATGATGATACCGGTAATCAATGAAATTGATTTGGTAGCGTCGTCATTTGCAGGGATAGGGAAATCGATGTTCGACGGGTCAGAGTTGGTATCAACCATTGCAAAGGTTGGTATGTTCAACTTTAACGCCTCGCTAACCGCGATGTGCTCTTTCTTCACGTCAATCAGGAACAATGCAGCAGGTAAACGGTTTAAGTCCGCAATACCGCCTAACAAAGTTTCTAATTTGATACGCTCACGTTGTATCATCAGCCTTTCTTTTTTCGAAAGGTTGCTGTAAGTACCGTCTTTAGTCAATTTATCGATGTTCGACATCTTTTTGATCGACTTACGCACGGTAGCGAAGTTAGTTAACATACCACCCAACCAACGCTCGGTGATGAAAGGCATGTTTACACCTTTTGCATGCTCGGCAACAATATCTTTCGCTTGTTTCTTTGTAGCTACGAATAATACTTTACGTCCTGATTTTACAATTTGTTTTATAGCTGCAGCAGCTTCTTCAACCTTAGTTAAGGTTTTATTTAAATCGATAATGTGGATACCGTTGCGCTCCATAAAAATGT
>JBDUDE010000394.1:0-3259 GCA_040003105.1 Mucilaginibacter sp.
GCAAGCTCGGGGGCTAACCGTAACGCGCTGGTATCGCTTTGCTGCGGTATTTCGTTGCCAATGCTCCAAATCATCACGCTGGGGTGGTTACGGTCGCGCAGTATTTGGTCCTCCAAATCACGTTTGTGCCATTCTTTAAAATACAGGTGATAATCGTATTCGGCTTTTTTCCATTCCCAGCAATCAAAGGCTTCGTCCATTACAATAAAGCCCATTTTGTCGCAAAGGTCAAGCAATTCGGGAGCAGGCGGGTTGTGTGAGGTCCGGATGCCGTTGCAGCCCATGGCTTTTAATATCTGCAGCTGGCGCTCAAGCGCACGGGTGTTTATTGCAGCACCCAGTGAGCCTAAATCGTGGTGGTTACAAACGCCTAATATTTTCATGGGTTTGCCGTTTAGGGTGAAGCCTTTATCAACGTCGAAATTGAAGTAGCGGATGCCGAGGGGGGTAGTGTATACATCGGCAATTTTATCATCTGCCAGTACAGTGGTTACCACTTTATACAGATATGGACGTTCAACAGACCACAAAACGGGATTTTTTACGGTGACGTTTTGATTTGAGTTGATGATGGTATCGTTTAAATTAGCTTTTGCGACAAATTCGCCAGATGCTGAAATCGCTTTACCTGCAGCGTCATAAATAACAGTTTTTACAGTAATTGACGATGATTTAACATCGTTTTTTACCTGCACCTTTAGATTAACCATTGCCGATTTTGTGCTCACATCAGTGGTGGTAACATAGGTTCCCCAATGATTTATCGCTACCTTATTAGTTGTAACCAACCACACATTCCTGTAAATGCCCGAACCTGAGTACCAGCGCGAATTTGGCTGAACAGAATTATCAACCTTAACAGCAATAGTATTTTGTCCGCCGAAATTTAAATAAGGTGTAAGCTCATACCTGAATGAGATATAACCGTTGGGCCTGAAACCCAGGTGATGACCGTTTATCCATACGTCGCTTTTTTGATAAACGCCATCAAAATCGATATAAACCAGTTTGTTTTTTGATGCTGCCGGAACAGTAAATGTTTTACGGTACCAGCCAATGCCGCCCGGTAAGGCGCCGCCCTCGGGAGTTGCCGGGTTATCCTTGCTAAATTTACCTTCTATGCTCCAATCGTGCGGGAGGTTAAGTGTACGCCAACCGGCATCGTTCAGGCTGGCTTTTTCGCCATTGTCAACATTGCCCAAATGGAAATGCCAGCCTTTATCAAAATCGGCAACGGTGCGGCCCTGGCTAAAGCCGTTTGCGGAAAAAAGTATTAATAAAACAGCGGGGCCAAACAAGCGTATTGCCTTTGACAAAATAGTTTTAAAAAGAGACATAACCGGTAATTTAGGATTAAATGTATAACGGACACTAAATTATAAATTATTATTGAATGATTGGCAGGCAGATTTACGAAGTTTTATAAACTTCGTAAATCTCTTTGTATTTCATATTTTAGTGCTAACATTTATCCCAATGGAAGACAAAGCCCATCCCAATCAACATAAATCGGCCAAAGCAACCCACAAACCGGTCCAGCATGTATTTGTACTCCGGGACTGGAAAGAATATATCGGCGAATCAGGCCTTATTATTTTCAGCGTTTTGCTGGCCCTGTTTTTAACCGAATTT
The DNA here is from genome assembly GCA_040003105.1 of Mucilaginibacter sp. Classification (GTDB taxonomy): domain Bacteria; phylum Bacteroidota; class Bacteroidia; order Sphingobacteriales; family Sphingobacteriaceae; genus Mucilaginibacter. The sequence continues at coordinate 1,633 of JBDUDE010000394.1, forward strand.
ATCAATAGTCAGCATGATAAATCGCAGACAAAGGAACTCTTAACCAATATAAAAAACGAACTTGTTAAGAACAAACACGATGAGCAGGAACAGTATGTTTACCAGCAAGGGATATTACGGAGAATAGATTCTGCATTGGGCGACCCGGCAATCCAGCACAAGATACTGGAAAACGGTGAGCTTCATTTTAAATACCTGGCACCGGATGGTGTAATTTACCACGACCTGAGTGACGTTGCCTGGCAGGTTGGGCAAAGCCATAATATCATAACCAAAGTTGATTTTAAGCTGATAGAGCGCTTGACCGACATTTATGATAACCAGGCAAGGATTGTTAAGCTGGAAGACAAGGTTGGCGGCCTGTTGCTTAGCTATGAATCAAGACGGCCTGAAAGTATTCGCGAAACTTTAATCCTCATTCGCGATAATTACCATGGCTGGGCCTTTGACCGCGCGCCATCGTTAATAAAAAAATATGACGAAGCGATAAAGGCCATAGATAAGGAGCTTTAGTTATTTCAGTATATCCTTTATGGCCGTATCTGCGGTTTCAAATTCAAACTTAAACCCTGAATCGAGCAATCGCTTCGGCAATACCCAGCGGCTTTTTAATATCAGCTCGGTTTCTGTACCAATCACTACTGAACCAATTTCAAGCAGCCATTTTGGTGCAGGCAAACCAATGGGCATACCGTAAATTTTACGGATGAGATGCATTAATTCAGCATTTTTTATGGGAATAGGGGCCGTACAGTTAACCAAACCGGTCAGTTGCGGATGGTCCATCAGCCATTCAGTACTGCGGGCGGCGTCAAGCTCGTGCACCCATGATACATATTGTTCGCCGTTACCCTGCATGCCGCCCATGCCCAGTCTTACGAGGTTAAGCAGGCGCGGAAAAACGCTGTCGGAACGGCCAAGAACTATACCCATGCGTAAGGCTACCTTGCGGGTTTTTGGTGTTTCATATTTATTAAAAGCAGCTTCCCATGCGTTGCAGACATCCACGGAAAAGCCAGTGCCAATTTCACCGGTCGCTTCGTCCTGCGGGTGGTCTTCCGCATGGCGGTAGATAGTAGCCGATGCCAGATTTATCCAAAGCTTTGGCGGTTCGTATAAATCACGGATAACCTGGCCCAATATTTCAGTTGGCAATAACCTTGATGCAAATATTTCGGCTTTGTTTTTTTCAGTATAGCGGCAGTTTACATTTTTGCCGCATAGGTTTACCAGCATATCGGCATTTACCAGTTCGGCGGTCCATTTACCGGCGGTCTTGCCATCCCAGGTAACGGTGCGGATATTGCCTTCGGTTTGTTTTTCGTGGCGGCTCAGTATTACAATTTCTTCGCTTTTATCTTTATAATAGTTTGCAAGCACCGTGCCGAGGTAACCGTTACCACCTGCGAGGACTATTTTTTTGTATTTCATTTTTTTTGTTGATTAGGTCTGAAAGCGGTTATAAAAATAGAATCACTGCCAATAAAATCATCCTGTACACCGCCCAGGTTATGGTCATCGTCCAGCCAAGGTTCAATAGTCTGGTCCTGCGGATATGCTCCAAAAACATCAGGCCGGCAACCGCCATGAAATATAGAATAAAAAACAGCGGTTGTAGATGAAACCA
>JBDUDE010000162.1:0-3254 GCA_040003105.1 Mucilaginibacter sp.
GCTTCTATACCGGCTATGGTAGGCTTTACCTGTACATCAATTTTAACGCCTTTGCGTTGCGTTTCTGTTCCGTCCGGATACAGTATGCCGATTCCTGATATCATCGTGCTGATACCACCAGGCAATACTATTGCCGAAACATTACCGTCGGCGCCGGCGGTTTTGCTGCCTATAACCGCAACATTCGTCGAGCTTTGGAAAGCCATGGTGGTATATTCGGCCTGGCTTTGGCTTTCTTCGTTTACTATAACTACAACTTTTCCTTTATAATCATTGTTAGCGCGGGTTGCCGTCGGTTCGCTCATAACAAACAATCCGGGGTCTGCTACACTTCCCCTGGTGAATTTCACGAAACTTGCATCTCCCTGTTTAATATAAGGAACAAATGTAAACGGCATAAATTCCGATGGGTAGCAGCGCATATCAATAATAATCCCCTTCGTATCTTTAAATGCCTTCTTTATTAATGATAAATCCTTATTGTGATATTTCCCGGGAAACAGGTAACCTATTTTGTTATCTATCAGGTAAAAACCCGGCTGCTCCGGGTGTGGATTATAAATTGCGTTAAAATTTAAACTGGTAAAAGCAATAGCGTCCTGGCTTACTGGCATAGACTGGCCGTCCCTCAAAATATTAAGGTTAAAAGTTGCATTGTTGCTCCGCAGCAAATAATTGCGGGGCATATCGCGCAACTGGGTTTCGTAATTGGACGCCGCAGTTAAAGGCAGGAACTTTTTGATAAGCGAATCCACAGCCACACCGTTAATAGCAGTAATAACATCCCCTATCTTAATTTTCTCTTTTACACTTAACGTGTCGTTGTAGTAACCGGTAACTACCAGCTTGCCCTCCACAAACTTTGCTATAAACGGCGGCGAATATTTTCCCCGGTATTCGTTCAATCCTTTTAACGAGCTCCAGATATTTGCATGTGTATCGTGTATACTGCTGATTAGCGCCATCGCTGTAATATCATAATCCATTGCATCCTTTGCATTTATAAAACGAGGAATAAAGGCAGGCAGTGTTTTGTTCCAGTCTTCTCCAATCAAATGTTTATAGGGCGAAAAATATTGAATCATATTCCAGTACCTGAACAGGCACAGCAAGCGGTAACCAGCATCCGGATACGCCATTGTGCTGTATGATATCTCATGTTTAAACGCGGGGTTGCCGACACCATAGTTCATGCCCACATAATAATTGTCGCCCGTGTTCCTGTTATTCAGGATATAGGACAGCTTATCGGCAAGCGAGGCGCTTATCACTTGCTTATCGAATATTTCACCATAGTCGGGCTTTTTGTAGGCCTGCTTGCTGTCAATTGGTTTGCAGCTTTTACATAGATCGGGCTTGCCCAGTTTATCAATCCATTTTTCAATGGCATCGCTGGCTTCGCGGTTATTTTGCGCTTTAACAACGTCAGGCATCACCCTGAAAAGCTCTGCATCCATATTTATTTTGCCTTTGGCTACAGCGGGCAAATGGTATTTTACAAATCCCCAAACCTGCCCTAGCAGGGTAAGGTTTCGCACCATTTGTTCGTTCACAGTTATTTGGCTGACACGTGAACCGCTTAAAAATGCGGTATCAACCTGGGCGGCAAATTCGTTTGCTGTGTTAATCGCCAATTTCTCAACGGGTGTCCCGTCTATATAAAGCCGGATGTCGTCAATCCACATTTTGCCTTTTCCAACCAGCAAGGCGCCTGCATTTATATTCGTGGCCGCGTTCTCGTCGTATGGTAAGTCGATGGTGTATTCTTTCCAATCATTGGTACCGTGAACACTCTCCTTAGCCATATTGTTAAATGCGTTCGTCCCGTCAATCCTCACCCAAAGGCCGGCATAGCCCCCGTTCACATCTTCGGTTTTAAAATAGCCTTTAAGCTGTAGCTCGTGCCCTTTAAAAGTATGGGGGATTAAACAGTAAATGGCGCCATAACCACCGGAACTATTATTTGAGCTTATTGCAACGGAATACTTACCGTGTTTAACTGCGTTGCTGTCAACTTTAAAGCTGTAGTTACTATCGCCCATAAAATTCGACCAGGCCACGGGTAGTTTGGTTTTAGGGTCGATATTTTCGAAATCGCCGTTGAGCATCGTTTGAGCAGGCGCTTTGCGGCAAAACATCAGGCACGACAGGCAAAGCAACAATAAAAGGAGTTTTTTCATAAATAAGGTTTGTTCAAGACTAATGGTATAGTTAATATTTACTTAGCTTAGCAATAACATTTTTGCGCCATAAAGTATATTGCCGCTATAATTTAGCAATATTTGCTTTATGGACAATCCCATTTACTCCACCTTCGAAACCGAATTCCGCGTACGGCCGGATGATATCGACATGTTTCAGCATGTGCATAACAGCAAGTATTTTGATTACGTGCTGGCAGCCCGGTACGACCAGATGGAACGCTGCTACGGCATGGCCATGGATAAGTTTATGGAGCGGGGCTTCGGCTGGGTGGTGCGTACCGCCTATGTCGACTATAAACGCGCCCTTACGCTGGGTGATTATTTCATCGTTAAAACCGGCATCGAAACCATCGACGAAAAAGGTTGCCGGGTAAAATTCAGCATTACTAACAAAGGTACCAACAAGCTATGCTGCGATGGTTATTTTGATTATGTAATGATTGATATGGCAACGGGCCGGGGGGCAAAAATCCCGGAAGATGTTATTGAGCAATACTTAATTTGATGTGCGGATTTTTGATGTGCGGATTCCTAATGTGCTGATGTGCAGATGAAAAACCATTCGTGACTGCACTCTCACATTTAAATCAACAAATTTTCAAATCATTTGCACATCTGCATATTCGCACATCATTTCCTCAACTTCTCAATCTCCGCAAAATCAACCGTATAAATATCAGCCAAACCATTTCCTGCACCTTGCAGGCGTTTGTTAAGCTGCTCCATATTTTCAGCTTTTGCCGGCGTGTCAGCCCAGCGATTGCGGGTGCTGCCGAAGTAGAACCATTTTTTATCCCTCGTTACCTTTGGCGACCATTCTATCCCATCGGAGTTTAACGGTTCGGGCAGTTTTACGGCTTTTGTCCAAACCCCGTTTTTGTTATAGCTGATGTAAAAATCGAGCCGCGCCAGGCCGTTACTGGTTGAGTTATAAATAAGGTACGATTCATCGGGAGCTATAAATGCTTCGTAGTCGTTGCCGGGGGTATTGATGGCTTCGCCAAGGTTTTCGGCGGGTTGGTACTTGCCGTTTTTGTATTTGCAGCGCCA
>JBDUDE010000684.1:0-3245 GCA_040003105.1 Mucilaginibacter sp.
TCCCTACCGCATTCGTGAAGTAGAAAAGCTACGGGCGGTTGGTATAACACTCGCTAACGCTGCGTTTTGATAACTAAAACGTAAAGGTGCTGAAATGCCCTTCAGGGGGTTTACACGTTTTTATGACTATATTTATTTAGTATGCTGATTTTTAAATAGTTAGTACTAAAAAACATCAAAAAAGTGTCAACCCTGTCAACCCCCTGTATTACATATAACCTGTCTTTTGAATTTAAATAATTCGTATATCTGCACATTAGTTCTTAGCCATAGCTGCCACTGCCTGCAAAAACCAGGCAGCATGTGGTATCCATTGTTCTGTCCAGCGCCATTCGTTGCCATTGTCTTCGGTTTTGTAGTCGATGCCACTGCCGTCGCCGTTTTCTTTTTTGCCGGTTATGCCGTTTGATACACCGCCCCGTTCGGAGCCATGGCCAAAGTTGGAATGCATATAAGGCACATTATTTTTACCGAACCCATACAAAAAACACATGGAATAAGGGTTACATCCCAATATCCACGATACCTGCTGTGAAGCAAAAACCGCCAACGAATCTTTTGCAGGTGTATTGTTATTGTAGACCAGTTTTCCACCAACTAATGCCGCAGTTGCCAATGAGCCTAAGCGGGCGTCCTCGCCCTGCCACCACCAGCCGGTTTCATTATCGTGCGGAATGAAAAAGCCATCTTTGACCTCGCCCTTGTACAAAAACGACTGTCGTGCATAACCAAACGGGTTGCTCACCTTATTGGTTACCGCCAGGTTATAATCAAGCGCTTTTTTGATGGTGCCTAAGGCAGCGGTACGCATTGCTCCGTCTTTTTCTTTAGTTAGATAACGCGACAGGGCTACCACCGGTAAACCTGCATCACTGGCATGCCAATAGGGGCGGTTGGCGTCATTCGCTATAAAATAACCTTCCGGACTCATTCTTTTGGTTAGATTTTGTGCACGTTTGCGGGCTTCATTGCGGTACAGGTTATTATTTGTTGCAATCCATAATTCAGTAGCGGCCATCAAGGCGCAGTAATCATCAATGATGTTTTCTTTTCCATCATCATCGTATTTGGTGTTATTGATAAGCAAGTGCGCAAAGGCGCGTTTGGCAGCATCAAGATACTGCTGCGAGGTGTATCCGCCGTGTTTTTTCCATTGCGAAATACGTGCCAGCGCAGCTATGGCCATGCCGCCGCCTTCGCGGAAGGCAGCCTGGTATTCGTCGGTAGTAACGCTGTTGGCCCGCAGGCCAACGATACGGCGGGCATGGGGGTCTTTATTGAAATAAGAGAAGACGATCATGTAAAAATAATCATCTTTCGAAAGTGCCCGCATCATATAATCAGCGCCATAAAGGGCTTCGTTATCCAATGAATTTTTGATGTTCCATTTTTTTAGCAGTCCCGGTATCGCTTCCGAAGCGCTCTCCATCGACCATACTACCAGCGGCGTTTGCTGTGGCGACATAAAGTTTGCATAAGCCAGGTGCGAAAAATATTTGCTCACATCGCCCGATGCATCGCACCAGCCGCCCCGCATATCTACGGTTTTATCGCCGCCGCTCTGCAATTTCATGTGACTGTCGGCTTCCAGTTCCTGCGGCGTATTGGCGCGTTGTTTATTATAATAATGTATGATGGATGAGATGGTGAGGCGGGCCAGCGCGTCTTTTTCAATTTTGAAAGGGAACGAAGCCGGAGTTTTTCCGTCGATAGTTGTTGTTACTTTGTATTTGCCTGTTTTTTGAAAAGCGGAAAAGTCGGCCTGGTAATAACTTTTGCCGGGTGTCCATTCGTCAACGGTTGCCGGGCCGCTAAGCACGCCGGTAAATTCTGTTTTGCCGGTTGCTGTGTTTACCAAATGGAAAACGGTTTTACGGGTGAGCGGTTTATCAGTGCTTACCACTGCTGTTTTTGGGGCCTTACTATCGAACCCAACCTGGTTGGCATAAATAGTTGACTGGGCAAACCCCGTAGCTGATAAAATTAAAAGGAGGATGAAAAAGAATATGGCAGGCCGTTTCATTGGTTTATTAGTTTATCAGGAAAGATAAGGGGTATTTGGCAAAAAGCCGAAGGTTAACATTACGGTAGTGGAATTGTAGGGTGATTGTTTTACCCCAATCTATGCAAACCCTTCAGCTAAACTTCCCTGTGCTTATTTAATCTTTCCGTTAATATAGCATACAATTCATCAAAACTGCATTTTAGGCTGTTGGCAGATATGCTAATGGGCGAGCCATACATTTGGTGGTTAAGCTTTACAGTACTGCGCTTAAGTGCGTTTGTATGCCTTTCGATATATACTTCCGGATTTTCAACCAGTATCATAATAAATTTTTGATTGTAAACCTGTCTCACGGTCAACCCGGTAATGTCTGCCCAGGCAATCAACCCGGCAGATACTCCGCTCGAATTGTCCATAATGCCTTCTCTATTAATGACCAGGCCGGATTTGTTTTCGAAAAATTTGCGAAAAATCATAATAGCGCAAACTCCAAAAAAGATAATCGACGCCCAGCCGACTGCAGTACCCCCGGTATCGCCCAGGAAACGAAAAATGCCCGTGGCAAAAGTTGATGGGTGGTTAACAATCCAAACTCCAAGCCCCACAAATATTAATGCCCCAAGAAACATTGCGGAGAGTTTTAATTTATTTAACGGAATTATAACAGGTTCGGCGTTTAAATCGGGGTTCATGTAAAGTGAGTTTGTTTTGGTTAAATATAAAAGTTTATAACAGATAACAACATATTTTAAAACCCTTTCCCGCTTTCATCAGTTATACCTATTCAATAAATCAATTGGTTATGAGGTCAATCTGGAAAGGGTCACTTGGTTTCGGGCTGGTAAGCATCCCTGTTAAATTATATTCGGCTGTGCAAACCAGCTCGCTTGATTTAGATATGCTTGACAGCCGCGACCATTCGCGCATACGCTACCAGCGTGTAAACGAGCACACACATAAGGAAGTGCCTTACGATAAAATCGTAAAAGGCTACAAAATTAATGACGACTATGTTATAGTTGAGGACCAGGATTTTGAAGATGCTGCTCCCGAAAAAAGCAAGGTTATAGAGATTGAGAGCTTTGTTGATATTGACGACGTAAACCCCATGTTTTACGAAACATCGTACTACGCCGAACCGGAGACTAAAAACAATAAGGCCTATGCGCTTCTGATTCAGGCGTTAAAAAAATCGAAAAAGGCGGGCCTGGCACGCTTTGTTTTACGCAGCACCGAGTCG
>JBDUDE010000782.1:0-10927 GCA_040003105.1 Mucilaginibacter sp.
GTATCGCCAGCGTTAAGGGTGTACGGTTAAGAAAACTGGAAAACCCGACACCCTGCGCACCAACCAGCGGAGGATTGTTATTATTTTCGTGGGTATAGTTAATATTCGTCTGGAACGTCAGCTTTGGAGTGATCTTGCTGTTAAGTCCTATGTTAAAAATCTTTCTGTGATAAGTATTACCGGGGGAAATACCATTAACATCCTGGTTTGAAAAAGAAGCACGGAAGCTTGTCGAGCTGTTACCCCCCGAAAGCGCTATCGTATTTGTGAGCGAAGTCCCGGTGTTGTAAAATTCGGTGATGCGGTTTTTATCCGGAGCATAAGGCCTTAAAACACCATCATACTGTACTGTAGGAACGCCGTCATATTTTGCGCCCCATGACAGGTTCCCCATTGATTGCGCTTCAGCCTGTGTGGTAGGGCGCAGCCCCCCAATACCGGTACCGTATACAGTCTGGTAGTTTGTAAAATCTAACGCCTGCTGAGCAGCATAGCTTGAAGTAAATTCTATGCCAAATTTCGAATTTTTTGCGCCGCTTTTGGTAGTGATAATAATTGCACCGCTTGCTGCCCTTGAGCCGTAAAGCGCCGCAGCCGTTGCACCTTTCAGCACAGTGATCGACTCAATGTCATCCTGATTAATCTGCGACAGGTTGTCGCCCTGATCAGTGGCGCCCAAAGCACCGTTGGTTCCACCACCACCCTCGGCGCTACGTGTACCCTGGTCCATCGGTAAGCCGTCGACAACAATTAACGGCGAGTTGGTTTGACCATTAAAACCCGACTGCCCACGCAAACGGATCCGGTTACTTGCGCCCGCCCCTGCGGTTGGCGGCGCAATATCCAGGCCGGCTACTTTTCCCTCCAAAGAGGTCATCACGTTAGTAGTGCGGTTCTGGGCGATCTCATCAATATTTACAGATGTCGTTGCGTAACCCAGTTTCTTTGATTCCTTTTTTATGCCCAAGGCGGTTACAACTACCTCATTAAGAGCACTGTCTTTAATTTGAAGCACAACATCCACAACGTTCCGTCCCCTAACCGGCTCATTTTTTGTGCTGAAGCCTATATAGCTAAACACTAAAACAGCATTCTCCGAGGATACCGTTATGGTATAAGTGCCTTTATTATCGCTTACAGCATTATTCCTGGCACCCCGCTCGGTAATGTTTACCCCAATAAGCGGCAAACCTTTTTCGTCGGTGACCTTACCAGTTACCTTAACGGGGGCTTTTACTGTTGAATTTGATAATTTGGATGTTCCGAAATGTTCACCGGCCTTTGATCCGGGCCGGTAGCTAGCGGCCTGGGCCGCCGAAGCACACAAAAATGTTACAATAACATTTACAAAGACGAGATACCTGAGTGCCCTTGCTAATAGTTTTTTTTTCATAATTTTGGTTTTAATTTGATGGTTTGACCTTTGAGTTGCACCTCTTCCAGAATTTTGCCGATTTAAAAGAGGATTGAGGCAGCCAGTGGTTAAAGCCGCTGCTGCTTTTTTTATCATTACGCTATCGTATTTTTTTCTTCATAATGTTGGGTTTTGGTTTTTAATTAGTTTAAATGCTTTTTATTGATCTATTTATAGGATGTAATTAAGTGACAGCACGCCGCCAAGCCCAATAACAGAAACAATGCTCTCCATTACGGTCCACGACCGGAATGTATCTTTCATTGAAAGCTTAAAATATTCTTTACAAAGCCAGAATGCGGTATCGTTTACGTGCGAACCAAAAAGGCTTCCGGCCCCGATTGCCAGTACCAGGAGATTAGGGTTTACGGCCATATGTTGCGCTATAGGGATTAAAACGCCCGCGGCAGTTAAACCGGCAATTGTTGCCGAACCGAGGCAAAGTCGCAGGGCTGCCGTTACCACCCATGCAAGCATCAATGGCGGCAGTGAGCAACGGGCCAGCAGCGCAGTAATTTCGGCGCTTGCCCCGCCGTCTATAAAAATTTGTTTTAGTGCCCCGGCGCTGCCGATTATCAAAAGTATCATGGCAATATCCTTCACGGCATCTGTATAGCACCGCATTATTTCGCCGATTGATTTGCGCATACCTAAACCAAGTGTGCACGTAGCAATAATAATGGTAAGCACCATGGCGATTACAGGTTCGCCAATAAAATGCGCCACTGTCACGAGGGCTGTACCGGGGGGCAACAACACGGGAATGAGATAAGCTAAGCCCACCAGTATTACCGGTAATAACGAAGAGATAAAGCTGTTGGCAACACCGGGCAGCCGTTGGTTAGGCGCCCCGTTAATATGGTCGCTAATAATTAACCCGGTTGAATTGATTTTTTTAAGTGTAACTGCAAACACGGGGCCGGCGATGATGATGGCAGGAATGGCTATTAAGAATCCATAAGAAAAAGTTTTTATCACATCGGCATGAAATACTTTCACCAATGTCATCGGCGATGGATGGGGTGGCAAAAATCCATGCATAACGGAAAGCGCCGCCAGCATAGGCATCCCAACATACAAAGGTGGTAGCCGGTAGCTATATGATACCGAAAAAACAATAGGAATTAACAATATAAAGCCGGTATTATAATACAATGGTATGCCAACAATAAGGCCTGTAAGCGCCATAGCGTAAGTAACCAGGCCAGGGCCAAACATATTTCGCATGGATTGAGCTATTTGCTGCGCCGCACCGCTTTTTGCTACCAGGTTACCCAGCATGGCCCCCAATACAATGATGATAACAACAGATCCGAGTGTATCCCCGATGCCCTTATTTATGGAAACTACCACGTTTGCAAATGGCATTTTGAGCGATAAGCCGGCAATTAATGATACCACGATAAAAGCCAGAAAAGCGTTGACTTTTGCCCAGGTAATTAGCACCACCAGTAACAGGATACAGAGAATAAGTATAGGTATCGTCATTTTGAATTTATATCTTTTTTCAGTTAGTGCGAATCCCGGGTTACGGCAGACCCTGAATGACCGACCAGGATATCCAAATCTGCCCCCTTATCTGCCTGCTGAACATGCTTTTGGTATAGGGCCACATATCCCCTTACTGCATGAGGCGCAGGCTGCTGCCACGCTGCTCTTCTTTTCTCCAGTTCTTCATCGCTCACCAGTAATTCAATGCGACGGGCGGGCACGTCGAGCGTAATAATATCTCCGTTCATTACGAGCGCCAGGTTACCACCTATGGCCGCCTCCGGCGACACATGCAGTACAACCGTACCGTATGCGGTCCCGCTCATGCGCCCGTCTGATATCCTTACCATATCTGTAACCCCCTTTTCAAGTATTTTTTTAGGCAGCACCATATTACCAACCTCGGGCATACCCGGATAGCCTACAGGGCCAACATTTTTTAAAACCATTACACAGGTTTCGTCAATATCCAGGTCCGGGTCGTCAACCCTTGCGTGATAATCTTCTATCGTATCAAATACCACTGCACGCCCGCTGTGCTGCATCAATGCCGGCGTGGCCGCCGAAGGCTTAATTACAGCGCCGTTAATTGCCAGGTTGCCTTTAAGTACAGCTATACCAGCCGCGTCAATTAGCGGGCTGTTGTATTCCGCAATAACCTCGCTGTTATAGCAGGTGGATGTATCCCTGATATTTTCCCGGTGCGTTTTTCCCGAAACGGTGATAATATCCAAATCAATCTGTTCACGTAATTCATTTAATATCACAGGCAAGCCGCCTGCATAATAAAAATCCTCCATCAGGTATTTGCCCGATGGCATCAGGTTCAGCAATAGGGGGATCTTACTGCCCAGCCTGTCAAAATCATCCAGGTTAAGCTCAACGCCTATGCGCCCGGCAATTGCGGTAAGGTGGATGATAAAGTTTGACGAACCGCCTATCGCCGCATTTACCTTAATGGCGTTTTCAAACGCCGCACGGGTTAATATTTTTGAAATTTTAAGATCTTCCTTTACCATTTCAACTATACGCCTGCCTGACAGTTGTGCAATTACTTTTTTTCGCGAATCAACTGCCGGTGTTGCGGCGCCCTGTGACAGGCACATCCCCAGCGATTCAACCATACAGGCCATGGTCGACGCTGTTCCCATAGTCATACAGTGGCCCGCGCTTCGTGACATGCAGCTTTCGGCGCCGAGGTACTCATCGTAAGTGATTTTATTTGTCTTTAAATCGTCCGTAAGTTTCCAAACCGCCGTGCCCGAACCTATATCTGTGCCCCGGTATTTCCCGTTCAGCATAGGGCCGCCGGGAACAACAATGGTTGGCAAATCCACACTCGCTGCGCCCATCAGCGTGGCCGGGGTGGTTTTATCGCAGCCGGTTAGCAATACTACCCCGTCAATCGGGTTACCGCGTATCGATTCTTCTGCATCCATGCTTGCCAGGTTCCTGAAAAGCATTGCAGTAGGTTTTAGAAGTGTTTCGCCTAAAGACATGATTGGGAATTCGAGCGGAAACCCTCCTGCTTCATATACACCCCGTTTTACGGCTTCGGCTAAATCTCTTAAATGTGCATTGCATGGGGTTAGCTCCGACCATGTGTTGCAGATACCTATAACGGGCCGGCCATCAAACAGGTCGGGCGGGAAGCCCTGGTTTTTCATCCAGCTTCTGTATAAAAAACCCATTTTACCCTTTTTTCCGAACCAGTCTGAGCTTCTGAATTTTGACATATTTTTTATCTGATTTTATATATTAAATAAGAGTATTTATGAACGGACCATTATTGCCCGGCTACTTCGTTAATCATTGTACCAATACCTGCAATCGAAATGGTGATAACATCTCCATAGTTAAGTGTAAAGCTATCCGGGGGAACAATCCCGGTGCCGGTCATTAAATAGGCGCCATACGGGAACGACATCTCCCTGAAAAGATGTTCAGCAAGTTCATTATGCGTTCTCTTCATTCTGTCAATCGAAATCTCATCCGAGAATACTGTTCTACTGCTCCTTGAAATTTCAATACTGATTCCGGCTTTTGGATTTATCGGCCCTTGCGGTACATACAAGCAGGGGCCAAGTGCGGCTGCGCCATCGTAACATTTGGCTTGTGGCAGGTAGAGCGGGTTTTCCCCTTCTATATCCCTCGACGACATGTCGTTTCCAATAGTGTAACCTTCAATTGTTCCTGCACTGCAGATAAATAAAGTAAGTTCCGGCTCGGGGACGTTCCAACCTGAATCATTCCTGATCCTCACCTTTTTACCATGCCCGACTACCCGATGGGGAGATGATTTGAAAAATAGTTCGGGCCGTAATGCGTCATAAACTTTGGCGTAGAAATCACCTCCTCCAGCATCTTTCGACTCCTCCATCCGTGCTTCACGGCTGCGCAGGTAGGTTACACCTGACGCCCACACTTCCTGCCCGGCTATAGGTGCGCTTAAAGTTTGCAGCGTTTTCTCCAGTGAATTGTCGGCGGTGATGCTCTTTAGGTCGCCCAATACTTGCTGATGGAGCCCTTTTCTGTTGATAAAAGAGTCCCAAATCCAATGAGGTGAGCTAAAAAACTCATCGTCATATCGTACTATTACTTTTTGTTCAGTTTTAAAAATATGCATACAAAAAAAATTACAACAGGTAGCGTGCTTCCCGCACCCTGGTCTTCACAAATGGCTTAACCAGTTAAGTGTTTATTTAACACGCATTAAAAAATAAATAACAGCTTGTTAGCCAACGGTCAATCAGCAATTGGTTTTTCTAACAGAGATTTGGTTATAATTTGGTATCATACAAATAATGAGATAAAAAACAGCTCAATCTTCCAATAAACTTCAGCGGCGGTTTTTGTACAAATTTTAGTAGAAACGATATAAAACAGGTATTTAAGCCCGATATAGCATCACGCAAAGAAAGGTATCCCCGGGATAGCATATTTTTTAAGCCCTTCTTCGTTAATTTCTACGCCAACCCCCGGTTTGTCTGACAAAACAAGGAACCCATTTTCAATGAATGGCTTGTCGTAATGCACAATTTCCTTCCATTTTGGCTCTGTATCGCTCAGTGTTTGCCACTCAAGGATATGAAAATTGGGAACTGAAGCGCATACATGTGCTGTTGCCATAGCGCCGAGGAAAGAGCCAACATATGCGGCGAAAATGGAACATAGTACAAGTTGGCCAAATTGGCTATCCGCTGGCCTTCGCCCAATCCGCCGCATTTCTGCAAGTCAGGCATTACGATGTCAATTCCACCTTCCGACAAAAGGCGCGTGTAACCGTAAGCGAGATAAAAGTTCTCGCCTGCGCAAATAGGCGTAGTGGTCTCCTGGGTTATAGTTTTATAAACATCAATGTTGTCTGCAGGTACAGGTTCCTCCAGCCACATCAGATTTAACGGTTCCATCATTTTGGCAACCCTGCGACCAGTTGTCGCATCGTAACGGCCATGCATGTCAACGCAGATATCAATTTTGGAACCTACCTCTTGCCGCACCGCAGCAATGGCATTATACATTCTTTCCAGTTCGCCGTTGCTGGCTGTCCAGTTATAACGGTCAAACTTATTGGGATCCCTGGCGTCATCAATGTCAAATTTCACTGCCGTGTAGCCGCGGTTAACGGCCCCGCGTGCGGCTGTAGCATAGTCCGAAGGTTTTGGATTTGTTGCTGTATACAATTCAGTATCGCAATACACTCTGCATTTATCACGAAACTTGCCGCCGAGCAATTGATAAACCGGCAGGCCAAGCGCTTTACCGGTAAGGTCCCAAAGAGCGGCTTCTATTGCAGTAAGTACAGCAACAAACATACCTGACTGCGCACCACCAAAAAAGTTGGCCTTCCTTATTTCTTCCGCAATCCTGTTTGGATTTAAAGGGTTTCTGCCCTTTAACATCCGTTCTATGCGTTTGATTACGTAATACGTACCCCCTACAGCATCCACGCCCTCACCCGATCCCCAAATGCCCTGGTTGGTATATATCTTTACAAATAACCCGCCGCCCGAATAGGCACATTTTACGTCGGTAATTTTCAGGTCAGACGGCGCTGATGCCTGCGGGGTGCGCTCCTTTGAGTCAATTAACCCTTGTCCGAATGTTTGAGTTAGCGGTGCAGCAATAATAGCTGCACCGATCATTGAGGCTTTTGACAGGAAATTACGCCTGTTTTGTTGTCTTAACATATGGATGTATTGTGAAAGTTTATAAATTGTTTACCAGGTACGGCCCTTTAAAATATTTTGAATTTGTTCTTTGGGAACAGGCAATTCATTAATGTGGTCGTTGAGCCATTTGGAAAAATCCTTTTCAATTTCGTCGCTCCAACGCGCATCTATCTGGCCAGCTGTATATTTACCTTCTTTAAGGCGCAGGTGGCCGAACATGTCCCTTAGCCGTACAATTTCAGATGTGGTTACTACCTTTTCGGCAAGGTGCGGCGGAATGAAAATAACCACGCCATTTTCGCCGAGCACAACATCGCCCGGCATAACCGTTACCTGCCTGATTCGTGTTGGCTGATTTATACCGATGATCATTGTATTTAAATCGCCGGGCGGATTATGATAAGAGGGATCATAGCTGGTTACAAATGATGTAAAGCCCCCGATCTCCTTGAGGCCGCGAATATCTCTGACAGCCCCATCGTAAACTATGCCGTTCCCGGTTTTTGCATAAATAGCGTTCCCAACATTGTCGCCGATGGTTGGCCCGTTTCTGTGCGCGCCAAACTGATCGGCTACATACACATCGCCCTTCACCAGCAGGTCAACCGGCCATGTATTTTGCCCTTTCTTTCCCTGTTTCTTTCCGCGGTCATCAATTGCCTTCCATACGTCAGGACGGGCGGGCATAAAGGTTGCCGTAACGGCGCGGCCGACCAGCACACTGTCCGGGTTAATAACCAGCCAATTTTCCGCAACCTGGTAACCATATCCTGCGTTTTTCAATACCGCCCAGGCTTCTTCAATGCTCACCTTTTTCATCCTCGCCAAAATGTTATCTGGCACTTTCGGCCGCCCGTCATCAAACCGGTCGCCCTTCCATTCGGGGGTCAAAAAAATAAGCTCTTCTTTCGAAATCTGCTGGGCTGCAGCTTTAAAAACCGAAAACGCAGCTACCAGCGACCCAACAAATAAAATACAAAAATGGGAATGTGTTTTTTTCATAACATATTAATTTGCAATAGTATAAGGTTGATAGACAGAGCTGCCTGTGTTAAATAATTATCTTGGTGTTTATAATTGAACACAAATTGAGACAATAAAACAGGCAGGAACTACCATTAAAAACCAGCGTTGGTTTTTATACAATTATTAATTTCATAATCGTTAAACTTGTCTTTTACGATTGCTTTGACAAGTAATTCCGTTGCGTAACCGGCGACAGCCCGCAAAACCGATATACCAATTAATCTGAATGAATCAACTGATCCTTCATCAGGGGCCTTCAAAAGAACTTGCGGGTTTTCCGCATATTCTTGAGTTTGCCTATAAAAAAAATACAACAATTCAGCTAAACTCCTTTGATACAAGGGTAGACAGCTGCATTTGCCTGTATTATATTTTGGATGGGAAGTTTGACTGGATAATTGATTTACGGCAGCACACGCTTTACCCGGGCGATTTCGCCGTGATACTGCCGGGACAAAGTTTGGGCGGGCAAAGTAACGTACTAAACATAGGTACGCTTTATTGGATAAAAATACTGGTTGACAATGACAGCAAACTGCTGCTCGGGAAGTGGAGCGGGCTCAATAAAAATGAAAAGTTATCTGCAAATCAAATTTTACTTATTAATAAGGAACAGCTTGTTTTGAAGTTGAAAGAGGCTCATGGCCTGATGCAAACCCTACAGACTGAACTCCGAAATGAAGAAGTAGGTTTTTGTACGCGTGTAAATCAAATACTGGACGAGTTGTTTATTTTGATCTGCAGACAGCTGATCCGTCAAAATAACTCCAGGAGGGATTTCCCCGAGGCATTTTTGAGGCTTGAACAAACATTGAGGCAGGACCTGGAACATCAATGGACTGTGGAAGAGATGGCGGCATTAACAGGTATGGGAACAACTGCATTTACCGAGAAAGTAAAAAATTACTCCGGTTTTTCGCCGCTGAATTACCTGATAAACATCAGAATAACAGAAGCGATAAAGATGTTAAAACGCGGTGAAGTTAATTTAACAGACGTTGCTTTAAATACCGGTTTTTACTCATCACAGCATTTTTCAACCACATTCAAACGCTTCACAGGGTATACGCCGAGTGAATTCAGAAAAAATAATAAGGCAAAAGATTAAAATAAGATTATGAATTGTATAATCACCATAGAATTAGGGACCAATGCGGTAAGGGTTTTCGCATTTGATTTATCAGGCAAACTGATCGGTTTTGCAAAGGGGCACTATCCCACTTTTCATGAAAAGCCCGATCACAGCGAGCAGGATCCCGAGCAGATGTTCATCACCATGCTGTATGTATTAAAAAACCTGCTGAATGACAAGGTGTACCCCAAAAAATACGTGGTAAGCTGTATCTGTTTTAGTGCTTCGATGCATAGTTTGCTGGCGGTGGATAAAGATGGCGTGCCCCTGGGAAACTCCATCACCTGGTCGGACAACAGGGGGAAAAAGGAAGCGGCAGATTTGAAAAAGCTGAACCTGGGAACCGAAATTTATACCGCGACAGGAACACCGGTACATCCAATGTCATCTTTAATAAAAATAGCGTGGATGAAAAATAACCAGCCTGAAAAATTTAGGCGGGCAAGTAAATTTATGCCTATAAAAAGTTATATCCTTCAGCAGCTTTCGGGCGCTTGTGTTATTGACTACAGCATTGCATCTGCCACAGGTTTGATGAATATCCGCAATTTAGCCTGGGATGCCACGGCCCTGGATTTTGCCGGGATTACAGCCGAACACCTGCCGGAACTGGTACCCGTGTTTTACTCAAATTTTGTTTTGAAGAAGGAGTATCAGAAAGCACTAAGGCTATCGCCATCAGTAAAAATACTTGTCGGTTCAAGCGATGGGTGCCTGGCTACTTTAGGCGCCGGCGTATGGGAAAATGGGAAAGCTACCATTACCATTGAAGACAGCGGGGCTTTCCGGGTAATTGGCAATGAAATTATTGATGATCCCAAACAACAGATTTTCAATTATGTATTGACTGAAAAATATTTCGTGAGCGGCGGACCCACAAGTAACGGGGGCGTGGTTTTTGAATGGTTTACCAAACAGTTTGGTGATTTTAAAAACGCGTTTGACGTGGATTATGCCATGGATGCCCTGATAAGGGAAGCGGCCGAGGTGCCGGTTGGCTCTGATGGTTTGTTGTTTTTGCCGTACCTGCACGGCGAACGGGCGCCCATTTGGAATGCAAATGCAAGAGGATGCTATTTTGGAATCAACATACGGCATGACCGAAAACACTTTATAAGGGCCACCATCGAAGGCATTTTGTACGAGATGTACAGCATCGGTAAAACACTGGAAAAACACAGGGAGATAGACAGTCTTTCTATCAATGGCAGCTTTGCATCCATACCGTTGTGTACGCAGGCCATAGCTGATATTTTTAACAAGCCTGTTAGCACGTTAACCCATGCCGATAGTATTGGTGTTGGCGCGTTCCTGTTAAGTGCAACAGAAATGGGGATGTTTCCGGGCCTGGAGGAAGCTTCAAAAATGGTTAAAATGCACAATACCTTTTTACCAAAAACCAACGACCATCAAGTTTATACCCGGTATTTTAATGTGTTTGAGAGCTTGATTGCAAAGGTAAGTGATGAATTTGATGCAATTTCAGACTTGCAGGAAAAATATAGCAATTAGACACATCGCATAAATCGGTTTCCCCGCCATGTGTGTTAAACGCGAAGCCCGGGGTTACCCAGGCCTGGGGAAATTTCCTTATTATGTTAAGTAGAAAAAGCAAGATTGGATTCTCAAAAAAATGAGGCCATTTTTAAATAGTATTTAACTTATTGAATATTAACAAATAAAAATTTGAGG
>JBDUDE010000443.1:0-3242 GCA_040003105.1 Mucilaginibacter sp.
AGCCCACCAAAATAACCATACCGGTAATGGCTACGCAGGTACCTATCCAAAACAAACGGCCCGTTGCTTTTTTTAATATAAAATAGGTCATCAGCCCCACCCAAACCGGGGCCAGGTTGGCAATCAGGGTTGATACGGTTGCGGATATTTTGGTAAGGGATAAATTCCAAACGGCAATATCCAAAGCGAAAACTACGCCGCCAAGCAAGGCTACCATTAAATCTTTACGGGCAATTTTAAGGTTGCCTTTTACCAGGCAATAGGGCAACAGGCAAAGCCAGGCCAAAAAAATACGGTAAAACCCGGATGTAATGGGCGATGCCCCGGCAAGTTTTACAAATATTGGCGAAAACGAAATACAGAGGATGCCGATAATGAGGCTTGCTTTTGGATTCATGGTGAAACAAACTTAGTAATAGTCTTAATCAGAATTTGCAGAATTAAAAGATTTTCAGAATGACCTGACAAGTGGTATCACAGATAATCATCCTGGTAATTCGTTAATTCTATAAATTCTGATTAAGACAACCTCAAATAATCGTATTTTTGCCCCTCAAAATATTTTATATGGGCCAGCGAATAAAGATTAAAGCATTATTAGAAAGCGAACAAACAGGTATCGATGTAAAAATTAACGGGTGGGTACGTGCATTCCGTCAAAATCGTTTTATTGCTTTAAATGATGGCTCAACCAATAACAACATTCAAATTGTTGTCGATTTTGAAAACACCGACCCTAACCTGCTTAAGCGCATAACCGTGGGCGCTGCTATCAGCGTTAGCGGCGAGCTCATTGCAAGCCTGGGCAAGGGCCAAAAGGTAGAAATTGTAGCAAAAGACATTGAAATATTGGGCGACTGCGACCCGGAGAAATATCCTCTGCAGTTAAAAAATCGTCCGAGCCTGGAGTTTTTGCGCGAGATCGCCCACCTGCGTTTCCGCACCAATACTTTTGGCGCCATATTCAGGGTGCGTAACAGCCTGGCTTTTGCAGTGCACCAGTTTTTCCAGGAGCGCGGGTTTATTTACCTGCACACGCCAATCATTACCGCATCGGATGCAGAAGGCGCGGGCGAAACTTTCCATGTAACTAATTTTGATTTGGCAAACCCGCCAAAAACGGAAAGTGGCGAAGTTGATTTCTCGCAGGACTTTTTTGCCAAAGCTACTAACCTCACGGTTTCCGGTCAGCTGGAAGGCGAGCTTGGCGCTATGGCTTTGAGCGATATTTATACTTTCGGGCCAACTTTCCGCGCCGAAAACTCGAACACCACCCGTCACCTTGCCGAGTTCTGGATGATTGAGCCAGAGGTTGCCTTTAACGATTTGAACGACAACATGGACCTTGCCGAGGACATGCTGAAATACGTTATTAAATACGCGCTCGACAAAAACGCCGAAGACATCGAGTTTTTAACACAGCGCCTTACTGAAGAGGAAAAGCAAAAGCCTCAAAACGAGCGCTCGGAAATGACGCTGCTGGAAAAGCTGCAGTTTTGCCTTGATAACGATTTTGAGCGCCTTACTTATACCGAGGCCATCGACATTTTAAAGGACTCGACCCCGAACAAGAAGAAAAAATTCCAGTACCCGGTTGAAGGCTGGGGCACGGATTTGCAATCGGAACATGAGCGTTATTTGGTGGAGAAGCATTTTAAAAAGCCGGTGATATTAACCGATTACCCGAAAGAGATAAAAGCCTTTTACATGCGCCAGAACGAGCCTGATGCTAACGGCCGCGAGACCGTTCGCGCCATGGACATCCTGTTTCCCGGTATCGGCGAAATTGTGGGCGGCTCACAACGCGAGGAACGTTTGGAAAAACTGGAGCAACGTATGGACGAAATGGGAATCCCGAAAGACGAGCTTTGGTGGTATTTGGATACCCGCCGCTTCGGCGCTTGTCCGCATGCCGGTTTTGGACTGGGCTTTGAGCGTTTGGTGCTGTTTGTAACGGGCATGGGTAACATCAGGGATGTGATTCCTTTCCCGAGGTTCCCGAAGAATGCGGAATTTTAACCGCTGATTTTTTGATTTCGCTGATTTAAAAAGTCCCGGCAATGACGGGTTGATGAGATAGCCGTTTGCAATATTTTATCATCCGCAAATGCCACATTTTTGTTGTATTATAATAAATTTGCCGTTTTAACTGTTAACGCTTTACGTGAATTGCTTTCAGCTTTTACCTTTAAGCTCTTTGCTCAAATCTGCCACTATGTTTAAAACCACCCCCGGGTTACTATTTTTTATACTGTTAGGCGCCGCGTTATCTGCCAGCGCACAAAAAACGGACTCACTAAAGGTTGATACCAACCAGCTAAATAAATACCGCATTGAGCCGGTAAAAAATGCGCTGCCTTTCCGCTTTCGCGAAGTGCAGATACATCGCCAGGAAATACCGGTTACTATGCTTGATTACAAGGTGAGCTATTGGCACAAATCCGTACTGTTCGGGTTAAACTTCAGCCAGTCGGCCTTTAGCAGCAATTACAGCGCGGGTGGTATCAGTGCTATTGCGCTGGGCGGCAATTTTGATTATAAAATTGAATACAACAAGGCCCCGCTTGATTTTACGTCAGAACTGGCCCTGCTTTACGGAATCTCGAAAAACAAGGGCCAGGGTTCGCGCAAAACCAACGACCGTATTTTTTGGGACAATAAAATAGCCTCGCAACTATCAAAACACTGGTTCTTTTTCGGGTCGTTAACGTTCGAGTCGCAGTTTGATAAGGGTTTTAATTACACCACCGATTCGGTGGGGCGCAATATTTCACAGTTGATTTCAAATTTCATGTCGCCGGGTTATTTAACCGAGTCGGTTGGTTTCGAGTTTAAGCCCAGCAAGTTTTTCGACTTGCGCCTGGGTACCGGTACTGCCCGCCAAACCTTTGTGTTAGATACTACTATTTACCATAACCAGCCTACCAACTACGGCGTGCCCATTGGCAAACGCATGTTGAACGAGCTTGCCTTCCAGGCGGTTGCTATGTTTGATAAAGACCTTTCGAAAAACACACACCTTAATGCCCGCTACGCATTGTTTGTACCCTACCAGCAAGGCCTTAGCTATACCAGTCACCGTATCGACGCCGTTTTTACCTCGAAAGTTAGCCGCCTGATTGCCTTTACGATAAACGGCACGTTCCTGTACGATAAAAACACATCTTCAAGCATACAGGGTACTGAAGGCATAGCGCTGGGAGTGGTGTATAAATTTCCGTAAGCTTTTTTATCCCCTCTTG
>JBDUDE010000038.1:0-3240 GCA_040003105.1 Mucilaginibacter sp.
CAAATGGTTGCCGGTATCTGGAAAGAATACCTCGGCATTGATAAAATTGGCGTTTACGACAACTTTTTCGAGCTGGGCGGCCACTCGCTTATAGCCGTTCAGGTAATGACGCGCATTGAAAAAGAAACAGGCAAACGGTTGCCATTAGCTGCGTTATTTGAAACATCTACAGTTGAAAAGCTGGCGCTGATGTTGCAGATGGATGGTAAATCTATCACCTGGGATTCATTGGTGCCGATTAAGCCTAAAGGCAATAAAATGCCATTATACATGGTGCATGGCGCTGGTTTAAACGTGTTGTTGTTTAACACCTTGGCCATGAACATGGCTGATGACCAGCCGGTATTTGGCTTGCAGGCAAAAGGGCTTGACGGTGTTGAAGACCCGCTGGAGACTATTGAGGAAATTGCCGCGCACTATATCGACGCCATTATGAAACAAAACCCCGACGGGCCATACGCTTTGGCGGGATACTCATTCGGCGGTATTATTGCTTTCGAAATGGCTAAGCAGTTCGAGGCATTGGGCAAGGAAGTTAAAGTTTTGGCGATGTTTGACACTTATGCTTACCGCTCGCCTCATTACGACCCAATTTTGATTAAACTAATTAAACGGGGCAGATTTTTTAAAGATAAAATGGCGTATGCACTTTCATCATCAAGTGGCATAAAAGAAACTATATCTGACAAAAAGGTATCATTAACGCGCAGGTTTAAACGGGCCTGGTGGCGTTTTAAATATGGTAAAGAGCAAAAACAGGAAGGCTTTTTCGGCTACTCGAACAAAATTGACGAGATGA
The DNA here is from genome assembly GCA_040003105.1 of Mucilaginibacter sp. Classification (GTDB taxonomy): domain Bacteria; phylum Bacteroidota; class Bacteroidia; order Sphingobacteriales; family Sphingobacteriaceae; genus Mucilaginibacter. Next base: position 800 of record JBDUDE010000038.1, read on the forward strand.
ATAACCTTGCCGAACGCCGCTACCAGCTAAAGCCTCAGAATGTTGCTGTGGAAGTTTTCAGGGCTGAAAACCGCACGTTTTATATGGATGATTTTGAATACCTGGGGTGGAAACCTTATGCGCTTAAAGGCGTGCATATCCACGCTATTCCGGGTGAACACAACACTATATTTAAAGCCCCTAACGACAAAATTTTTGCGCAGGTATTACAAAAATGTTTGGATGACGCAGTAAAGAAGTAAATTGCAGCGTTCATTTAACCGTATGCCGTCGATTAACGTCACCAATAATTTCTTAACTGATATAACATGGCTTGATGCTTCAGTTTGCAGCTTTAAGATTAATAATAGCATCGACGTTTGGAAAATAAGCGCCGGTTTAAATGCCACGCAAATTGAGAACTTTAAGCCGATACTCACCGATGATGAAATTGACCGCGCCAATAAATTTTATCGCCAGCAAGACCGCGACAGGTTTATAACCAGCAGGGCGGCATTGCGAACCATTTTAGGCAAATATTTAAACCTGGCCCCCGAAGCCGTTGAATTTGTACCCGGCTTAAATAAAAAGCCTTTTATAAAAACGGGCAACCAACGTAATTTACAATACAACCTCTCCCATTCGGGCGATGCGATATTGTTAGCAGTGGCCGATTCAGTAGTTGGGGCAGATGTTGAGTTTATTAATCACAATTTTGGCTATCGCGAGGTTTTAGCCGATAATTTCAGTGCCTTCGAAGTACACTATATCACGGAAGCTGATTCCATTCATCGTTTTTTTAAATTGTGGACACGAAAAGAGGCCATAACAAAGGCTACTGCCCAGGGGCTTGATTGCGATTTACGGCTATTGCCCGGGCTGGACGGAACAGCCGCAGTTAAACCAGGCATTATAGCCTCAAATGATAACTGGCTGATAAACAGCTTTAACCTGGATAGCCAATATTTGGCCAGCATAGCCGGTAGCCCGTTTATTAGTGAAATTTCATTTTTTAACCTCGGGCCTGCCGATGTTAGGCATTAACAAGAGTATTGATTAAGCAAAATCGCACAAAGCGGGTTAAAGCGGCGCGTACCTGTTTTATTCCGTTTTATTAAAAAATCCATAAATAGTTAGTTATTTTATTAGCAAACACGTATTTTTATGGAGTAAAAGTAAAAAAGCAAACTATAGAGCCTAAAACCTGCATCTAAAAGCTGTGGATTAGAAAACAAGCCTGGCATTTTAAATGGTTGTTTGCAAAACCTTTTCAGGGGAAATTTCGTAATCAGGGGGAATTTAAAATACAAGATTAGATTAGCATAATGAAAAAAAGAATACTGATTGTTGACGATGACTTAAGTATTTTAAAGCTCCTGAATTTTATTCTCTCAAAAGATTATGATATAGTGGTTAGAAATAACGGGATTGATGCCTTTAGCTGGCTGGAGGATGGCAATATTCCTGAGTTAATTATTTCGGACTTGCAAATGCCCTACTTTGACGGGCAATCATTTATAAAAAACGTAAAAATAAGCGGCCTTTTTCGCGACATACCCATTATTATGTTGTCTGCCGCGCACGATTTGGATGCCCAGGTTGCCAATATGCCTTTCCAGGTGGATGCCTATATGCCCAAACCGTTTAAACCTGCATCTTTAAAATCAGCGATTAATCAAGTAATAAGTATTTATGACGAATCCCATAGCAACTGAATGGAATGAGAATGCAGGTTCACATACCAAGATAGCCTATGCCGGTTTAGCCTTAAGGGATATCGTATCGAACGAACTTGACCCATATTTCCAGATATCGTATAACGACCACGTTTCGCAGGTTGAAGATTTTTTGGGTAACCAATCCATCCTTACCCTACCCGAAATAATCCTGCTTGAGGTTGATGAGCGGGGAGAATGTTTCGACCTGGTTGAGCGGGTAAAACACAACCCGTTATTTAGCGGTCTTATTATCGTGCTGCTTTCCCTGTCAAACGATAAATCGTTAAAGCTTGATGCCATGCGCCTTAAGGTGCATGATTTTTATATTTACCCGTTCAACATTTCAGATTTACGCGAACGTTTAAACTTCCTGGTAAAATTTAAACTGATAAAGCCAAAGCTTCTTGAAATATCAAAAGAAGTTGATATAAAATACAGCATGCCGGCCGGTAAACGGTTTATGGATTTGTTTATTTCGGGGCTGATGATATTGTTTCTTTCGCCGGTTATGCTGGCCGTTGTTATTGCTATTAAATTAGGCTCAAAAGGCCCCGTAATTTACAAAAGCAAGCGGGTTGGCACAGGCTATAAGATATTCGATTTTTACAAATTCAGGTCCATGCGTACCGATGCTGATAAAATGTTGGTTGAGTTATCCACACAAAATCAGTATGCAAATGAGGATGGAGGCACAAAAGCCGCATTTGTTAAAATTAAAGACGATCCGCGCGTAACCAAACTCGG
>JBDUDE010000098.1:0-3238 GCA_040003105.1 Mucilaginibacter sp.
TTTTTATTGGCGTCGTAAACAATTTTAGTAATGCCCTGCGCCACCCGCATAGTGCGCGCCCGATGGTCATTGTCTCTCCGCCTGTCAAATTCATGTTCGGTAACTGCTTTTGTTGAGGCGCTGTCGCCTTCAAACATGGGTATATCATATGCCTTTTCCTTGCGGTACAGGTTTACAGCCATGCCGGCAGGTATTTTCGCTTTCGGATTAATGCTAAGCGTATCGATAAGCTTGCTGCCAAAAATGTCAGTGGGATTTACTCCATAGTAGTCTTTCCATTGCTGGTCTGTCAATCCTCCTCCAAAACCACGCTGCACGCTAACGGTCAAATCGTAGGTGTAAACATCGGTTTTAACATCCCCAATTTTTAGCGAATCCTGCTTGTAAATAACATTGCCACCCGTGCTGTTTACCGACAGTGCCGGAATGATCACCGGGATGTTTTGTTCCGGGTTTTTATAGTAAGGAGTATTTACCCTCACCATCAGGTATTTGTGACCGGTATCAGCAGGCAACTGGGTAAACTGCGCTTTAAAATTGCCGTTATCATCGGTAGTGGCGGATACGATCTCCCTGGTGTTATCAAAGCTAACCTGCGCCTGGTCTTCGCCGATGTGATAAACATAAGGCATAAATTTGGTGTCGGCATAATCAACAAGCTGCATGGATATGCTGGCCCTGTTAGCACCTTTATACACCGTTTTATCAAAGGCATAGGCCAGCCTGCCGCTTACATTTAATTTCGGTTTGCCCATCTCCAGCTCGCTGCGCAATTTAAATGGGCATGAAGTTGCTGTGGCGATGATTACGCCCGCACTGTTATAGGCCCTAACTTTCATCACATAATCCTCACCTAAAACCAGGCCTTTGGCAAAAACTTCCTGCTCAGTCAACGACAGCTTTTGTTCAGGAGCATATGTTCCAAAAATCACATTAGCCGGCGAATTTTTATTTGGGAACGCATTGCTAACTTTTTCCAGGCTCACGCCATATCCTCTTATTGTTACAGGGCCGTCCTTAGTTTGTAATTTGGTGTAGTGCTGCAGTATATTGCTGTCAATTAAACCAAACATGGTAAGGCTGTCAATCTGTTCGTGCCGAAGCCAGTTAAGATTAAGGTTGCTGTGTGGCCCAACCACCAGCGTAGGCGAAGGCGTAGTTTTACAATCAGGAATTACGATGTTCAGCAAATTAGCAGGCGATGCAGGGTTGTCGGCCAAAACAGGATTCAGGCTGCTGTTGCCGTATACAAAAATGGCCGCCGCACTTACTCCTTTATTTTCAAATTCTACCTTATGCGTGGGGTCAGTTGCTATAACCCGCCAGGCATATTTTTTTCCGGGGGTCAAAGCCAGTTCGGCAGGGCCGTAAAAATAACCTAAGCTGCTCACCGTTTTTGATAACATTGGCAGCGATGTGGCATTCAACACTTGGTTTGGGTCTTTAGCAACATCGGGCATCGGCGCAATTTGTATGGTATATTGTGTACCCATAGGCACTGTGCCCGGGTTTATCCAGTTAAATGGTATGGCGTTTGGCGTGGTCTCCGATACCTGCGAAAACGGCGCCGGCCCGATAAGTACCGGGGGCTCCGGGTATTTAATGGTGATGAAGCTGCACCCGGCCGACTCAAGCGATAAATAATTTTCGCTGTTATTGTAACTAACCGCCCGCAGGCAAAACTGGTAGATCCCTTCCGGCACGCGTGATGTGCGTGCCAGCTGGTTTTTATCAACCCCAATTACACTCAGGTTATTAATATCAAAAATCTCTTTAAGCGCAAGGCCGCTCAATTGCTTTACTTCGTGCGGGTTAAGTATAATCGGCTGTAGCGGCGTATAGTTGCTGTAAGTTGTTATACTAACCCCGTTGTTGCCTTTTAACCCACCCACCAGCTTTATGCTTAGCTGCGTGTTTGTCAAATTTTGTAGCGTTAGCAGCACTTTTGATGCGTTTACGCCCGAATAATCTGAATAGTATGGCGAGTATGGCGGCAATATATTAACCGTAACGTTTACAGAATTTGGGTCGGCAGTACGGTCTGCGGCAACCCCGGTTGCATTAAATATGCCCGCAGCTATAATTACTACTGCGGTTAGCCACATCATCGATTTTTTAACCTGTTGCCTGGCGTTTTTCATATCGTAGATTTTAAATAGCATTAAAATGAGTGTGAAAGATTTAATGATGACCGCACCTCGTTAAAAGCAGGCAGCGTTACATCGTTCGGGTTGCTTTTTAGATAGATGAAGGTAATATTTGCCGCATCCCGGGCCGAAAAACGATAGGAACCGTTGAACGAGCCGTTAAAAATATTGCCTGCATTTTTATTGTTGTTTTGCTGCTGCTGATAGCTAAAGGCGGCATTTAGGCCGAGCTTGCCTTTATCAAGCTGCTTGCTGAAACCTATGGTTGGGCCGTAAATAATGGTGTGCAGCTGTGACAGATCTGCCACGGTATAGTTGTAAGTAGTATTGATGCTGAACGCAGCCTTGTTGAAACCCAACTGGTAGGATAAGTTGCCCGTTTTGCTTTTAGATTGATTTTGCAGCGAGGTAAAATGATTCAGGTCAACCAGCGACTGTACGCTGCCAACCAGCAAAAAGTTATGCGACAGTTTTTCATTGGCCAGGGTATAGCGCAAAACCGTATTTACATTGTAGTTTGTGCGTGCCACGCGGAAAGTATCGATGATCGGGTTTAGCCCCCTGTCTTGCGTAATGCCATAGTTGGAGTAGCGCAGATCGATGCCATATTTTGCTTTGTTGAACGATACGCCGAGCGAGCTTATATTGCGATGTGAGGTGTAAGCCCTGTCATGCAGCAGGTTATCGTTCTGAAAGCCCAGGCTGCCGTTCAGCTGCAATTGCCCCTGCATTAAGGCAATACCACCCTGCACGGTATAATTTGCTACATCTGTTTCAAAGTAATAAGCCCCCATTGATTTATAATCGGGGTCAATCCGGCGGTACTGCAACCCTATGGTATAATTTTTATTTTGATAGCCTAAATTGGTTTGGGCGGCGGTGCTTAATTGGGATGAAGCGTTAATGGTGATCAGGTCTTTAATGAAATTTATTTTATCCAGCCTGAAATTTTTGAGGGTATCGTCCTTTTGGTTGCGGGTATAAATGCTGCCTGCAACATCAAAATCCCATACAAAGTGCTTAAGGAACGACCATTTAGACGAGATGCCAAGCACCAGGTTTTCAGCCGGCGCAAGTTCTGTTGATATCGG